>JANMBK010000149.1:0-2597 GCA_031360365.1 Methylophilaceae bacterium | reverse complement strand
TGCGTGTATGTTACGCAGCGCTTCTATCCATTCAATGCGCCGCTCTTCACCTACAAAACCATTGGCCAGCAAATCGTTATACATTGGCAAATATTGCATAATGGTTTCTTTTTCTAAACCAGAAGACTGAAATTTCTGCCGCGCCTGATTAAGCATATTTTGCTGCGTTTGTAAGGCAGTTTCGTTTTTTGTGCGATATTGGTCAGCAAAGCTGACTAACAACCCCACTAGTATTAATGCGGCTCCCAGCCCTATGATAGGGTTGCGTAACTTGCGCCAATCTTGTGGGCTTAAACTCATATAGGCTCACCCATTGTTGGTATGTTAATGATCGGTTTTAATATGATTTTAATTTTAAATATTGCAGGTGGGCGCTCAGTCGTAGCACTTTCGTCAGTGGTGCTACCTTGCAAGTTGGCTAGCGAGCTCACATTCACCGGCTCTTGCAAGACTACCACCTGTTCTACCAATGTGTTCTCCCGCAGGCGGCCCACAAACTGGTTGACGCTATTGAGTGCTTTACGGTAATCACCCGTAAAACCTTGTATCTCGGCATTCACAAAACCTATTTGTATCAGTTTGCTTTGTTCGCCATTCGCTACAGGCTGTGTTATTTGGTTTTGCTCACCAGAACTGGCGTCTTCATCATTCAGCTCTTTATCGCTGGTTTGCACCCAGCGCAAACGATTTAAACCAATCTCAGGCGACGCCTCAAATGCTTGGCTTAACGCTAGCATCAGTTGACGCGGTGTTTGGTCATTATTTTTAATGATTTGGGCAAGTTCTGCAGCAATTTTTAGCTCGGTGCTAGCAATTGGCGTTGTAGGAAAGTTTTTCGCCACTTCTTCATATTGCTGTTGCTGCTGTAGTGTTTGTGCAGCTATAGATTGCAACTGATCTTTTTGCTGAGAACCTTGCCAGCCATAATAGGTAGCTAAAACAACGCCGAGCGTGGCAATGCTGGCTGTGGCAATGTTAATTTTACGACGAATATTATTCAAGCCATGAATTTTGCTTAAAGTAACAGGCGCCAAGTTATCGGGCACGTTGCCATTGGCTAATAGCTGCATATGCAACAGCTCAGGGTGCAATTGTACTAAATCGGCAGCAATATTCACATTTTTGGCATATGCCAAAAGATCCACTGTCTTGCACTCTAAACCCTGATCTTGGCTGATGCTTTTGGCAATTTCATCATGCGTGCCATCCACTGCTGGCAATACCATTTGCAATGGCGTTTCGCCCGCAATTAAACGCTGGCTCATTAAATAAAGACGGGTTTTATCAATCTCAACTAAATAATAATATGCTAGTTGATTAGGCTTAACCTCCTTCATTGGCACCAAGCGACTCATGCGCAGGCGGCCATTGTGCAAATAGGTTTGGCGCAGACCAGAAGATAATCGCTCGCACAGCAAAATATGTGGTGCCATCAGCTTCATTTGGCGCACCACCACTTGGCTAATCATAGGCAATAAATATACACCTACCAACGGTGCTTGATTGGCTTGAATCGCATCCATCCAGCCTTGTAAAAAGTCAGCATTGGTTAGGGCAACAAATAAAAAGTTATCATCTTTGCGCTTGTCGCTGGCACGATTAATGAAGTGTGCCGCACGATATTGATTGTTGCGGTTAAATTGATTCAGTTTACGTTCGACGATTTCGCGCCGCGCTCCGCCAGTAGTATGTGGCAGAATTTCAACACGATAATCTTCTTCTACGGCATCGGCGATTAAGTAAATGTTAATATCATTGTGCCGCGCTAAATATTCACTAAAGCGTGTGTGATCTTGACTGTTATTGCTAAATACCGCATAAGTTTGCAATTTTGTACCATGCCAAAAACCAGCAGTTAAGGTAGTGTTGGTGACGCACAAAATTAATTTTTTGGGGTTAGTTAACATGCAAGTTGTTTTATATTTAAAACTTCATTTTACCAAACGAATCGTAGACAGGGCCTAGTACCGACATCATGATAAAGGCCAATATTAAGCCCAAAATGACGGTGAGTGCAGGCTCTAATAATTTGAGCATTTTTTGCATCATTTCATTCACATCTCTGTCGTAAAAATAGCTTACATTCAGTAGCGATTTATCTAGCGCGCCCGTATTTTCGCCCACTTTGATCATACGCACCACCAATGGTGGAAACAAGCCTGCATTTTGGAAGCTCTCGCTCATGCTATCACCCGCGTTGATCTGTGCATGTGCTCGGCTTAACGCATCGGCCACCACGCGATTACCGACAATTTTCTCGCAGGTTTTAATGGCATCTAAAACTGGAATGCCTGTTTGATACATGAGTGCAAAATAGCGCGCAAAACGCGCCATAATGATTTTTTGCAAAATCTCGCCAGTGAGCGGCAGTTTTAATTTAATGTAATCAAATTGATAGCGCGCATCTGCATTTTGCTGAATATAGGTGGCTAGGCCAGCAACAATAACAAGGGGAAGACTTAAAAAAAGCCACCAATATTTTACAAACGCGTTAGAAACAAAAATTAAAATACGTGTATTCAAAGGCAACTCTTGGCCTAAGCTATTCAAAAACTTCACCATCTCTGGTACTAAATATAGCATTAAAAATGTTACGG
>JANMBK010000109.1:0-7421 GCA_031360365.1 Methylophilaceae bacterium | reverse complement strand
GTCGGCAGGCACTTGGTCTATCACCCCAAAATTGACGAAGTGCATTTAACGGGATCGGACAAAACCTATGACCAAATTGTATGGGGAAATAACGGTCAAGAGGCTGATGAACGCCGCGCTCAAAATCAACCTTTGCTGCGCAAACCTATCACCGCAGAGCTGGGTAATGTAACACCAATCATCATCGCGCCTGGGCCATATACCGATAAAGAAATTCGCTTTCAGGCCGAGCAAATCGCCACCGCCTTCACCATGAATGCGTCGTTTATGTGTTGTACTGCTAAAGTTCTAGTCATGCAAAAAAATTGGGATGGTGCGACTAAGTTTATCAAAGCCTTGCAACAAGTGTGCGCGGAAATACCGCTGCGAGCCGCCTATTACCCTGGTGCAGAAGATCGCTGGCAAGCCATCGTCAAAAATCGCAACAATGTCACCAATATTGGCAAGCCACAATCTAATGAGCTGCCTTGGACATTTGTCACCGATTTAAACCCTGACGATGTGCATGAACCGCTGTTTACAGAAGAATCTTTCTGTTCAATCATCACCTCAGTACAACTTGGCAGTGCTGATCCGATTGGTTTTCTACAAGCAGCGACTGATTTTGCCAATAATCGCCTATGGGGAACGCTCAATGCCACGCTGATTGTGCATCCAAAATCACTCAAAGAAAACAGCATCAATGAAGCGTTTGAACAAGCTATAGCTCAACTTAAATATGGCGCAATTACGGTGAATACCTTTATCGGCCTGCTGTTTTGCACTGGTGCTGCACCCTGGGGTGCATATGGGGGCGCGTATCCTAGCTCACCCTCCAAAAACATCCAAAGTGGCAGCGGTTTTGTACATAACACGTCCATGCTAGAAGGCATCGAAAAAGCCGTGCTACGTGCGCCACTGTTTGTTTTCCCAAAACCTGCTTGGTTAGCCAGCCATAAAAAAGCCAGAATCACCACGCAAAAATTAGTCGCGATGGAAGAAAACGCCAGTTGGGCGAAAGTACCAGGCATTGTGATGGCGGCGATGCAAGGTTAAGCATGAACCCCATCTCAAACACAGCCTATTATTGTTGTGGCGTCAGGATGCTTGACGCAGAGCATCCTCGCTCACTATGCAATGATGTCTTCGCCAAGCGTTTTATGGATGCACGTGGTATGCAGATTTTTGCGCCATTTAAATCAGAAAAAATGCCGAATATTAGCAACACAGTACGTTGTTATATTATTGATGAGGCTATTCGTAGCCAAATTGCAGAGCATCCAAACAGCATGATTATTAGCATTGGCGCGGGGTTTGATTCACGACCCTACCGTATAGCTGGTGGTGAGTGGATAGAAATTGATGAGCCGCAGATTATTGAGTACAAAAATGAAAAGCTGCCTATTGCCGAATGCGCAAATAAGCTCACGCGTATTTCTATCGATTTTGCCAATGAAACGCTTGTTGAAAAACTAACCGCTTTTCGCAAGCATCAAAATATCATCATCGTGATTGAAGGCGTTTTTATGTATCTAGAAAACCCTGCCATAGAAAGCACAATCAAACAGTTGCAAACACTTTTTCCCAAGCATATTTTACTGTGTGATTTAATGACTAAAAAGATGTTTGATCAGTTTGCACAAAGCGTGCATAACAAATTGGTGGCAGCTGGCGCACGGTTTACCGATAGGTCAGAAAAACCTGCCACCATGTTTACGCAACATGGCTATATTGAACGCGCGCGCACACCAATGTTTATGCGAGGCATTGAGTTGGGTGTGGTGTGGGATAGGGCTAGCATTCCTGCGCTCATTGCAAAATTGTTAGCTAAAACCGTGATTAAAAATATTAATGGTTATGCGGTTCACCAATTTGAATTTGGTTAAAACAGTTTTATATTATCACAACATATGCTCTGTAAGCCGCATGGATATTGGGCTGCAGAGCATCTATTTTTGTAGCTAAACCGGCTCACCCCAAATACCATCAAAAAACACTTCGCCGACAGGTTTGCGTTTACGTTCAGCTAGTTCGCGTGTTTTTAGTTCAGCTGGTAAGTCATTAGCTTCGCCTTCGTAGCCTAAACACAGCATCGCCATTGGCGTAAATTGCGCAGGAACGGCAAACACTTCACGTGCGGCATCGGCGTTAAAACCACCCATTTGGTGTGCGGCCAAACCCATACTAGCCGCTTGCAAGACCAAGTTTTCCGCAGCGGCGCCAGTGTCATATTGCGCAAATCGGTTGGCTTGCTGATTCATATCCAAAATAGTATTTGCACAACCTAGCAGCAACAAGGGCGCATCTTTTACCCAAGTTTGGTTACTCGGCATTAGGCAATCAAACGCCGCTTGCCAGGCTGTTGGATTACTGGTTTTATCGCACACAATAAAACGCCAAGGCTGGTCGTTGTAACTCGATGGCGCCCAACGTGCGGCTTCCAACAGCGCAATAATTTGCTCATGCGAGACAGATTTAGTCGCATCATAAGCGCGTGGGCTCCAACGCTTGGCAATCGTTTCTTGAATAGTAACAGACGTAATGGCGGGTTTTTGCATGGCGTTCACCTTTCAAGCATTCAAAAATGGATAATCAGTGTAACCTTTTTCTGTGCCACCGTAGAATGTGGCTTCATCGGCTGCGTTTATAGGCGCATCTAGTTTATAGCGCACTACCAAATCTGGGTTGGCCAAGAACGGCACGCCAAAAGCAATGCAATCGGCAAATCCACTGGCAATGGCGGCGTTACCACGCGCTTTATCGTAGCCCAAATTGGCCATATAAGCATTGTTAAAGTGTTTTCTTAATGCAACAAAATCAAAGGCTTGCGCATTTTCATCACCTATGCCACCTTCTACCACATGCAAATAGGCCAAATTAAACTGGTTGAGTGAATCTGCAACATAATTAAATAACGCTTGCGGGTTACTGTCTTGCATGTCATTAAATGGATTCACCGGCGAAATTCGTACGCCCACTTTATCAGCCCCAATCACGTCCACCACAGCTTGCGTTACTTCCATTAACAAACGTGCGCGATTTTCGTAGCTACCACCGTAGTTATCGTCGCGTTTATTGCTGCCATCACGCAGAAATTGATCTAGTAAATAGCCGTTAGCGGCATGAATTTCTACTCCATCAAAACCTGCAGTTAACGCACATTTTGTTGCATGCACATACTCTTGCACAATCGCTGGCACTTCATTAGCATCTAAAGCACGCGGCTCAACAAAATCTACCAAGCCTTCATAAGTAAAGGCCTTGCCTGCTGGTTTAATGGCAGAAGGCGCCACTGGCAACGCACCATTTGGCAATAAAGTTGGGTGCGCAATTCGCCCCACATGCCACAATTGCAGTAAGATTTTACCGCCGTTTGCATGCACGGCATCGACCACTTTTTTCCAACCAGCTGTTTGCGCATCGGTATAAATACCTGGCAGCAAAATATAGCCGTGCGCCATCGCAGATATTGGCGTGGCTTCTGTAATTATTAAGCCAGCCGTTGCGCGCTGTTGGTAATAAGTGATGTTTAAATCTTGTGGCACACCGGTATCTTTAGGTGCTCTACTTCTTGTGAGCGGCGCCATCACCATACGGTTTTTGAGCTCAATACTGCCTAATTTAGCTGGGCTAAATAAATCTAATGCCATTTAATACTCCTAATTTAAAAAACGATACTTAAAAACGATACTTAAAAACGATTAAGTGGGTTTTATTTGACTGGAACAGCTGGCGGCAACTTCACACCTTCTATCAGCAGCGTAATTTCAATGTCGTCGCCTACCGATGCGTTGGGTTTAATGCCCCAACCAAAGCCAAAATCGCTGGCTTTTAAGCTAGTTTTGGCCTCAAAACCTGTGCGGTAGCCGCCCCAAGGGTCTATGCCAAAACCTAATACTTTAAACGGAAAAGTCATTTCTTTGGCTACGCCATGCATCGTCAATACCCCCGTCATCATGCCTTCTGTGTTCGATGTTGCCTCAATTTTTTTGCTAATAAAGGTCATCACGCCAAATTTATCGGTGTCCAAATAGTCGGCTTCTTTAATATGTTTATCGCGCTTGGCATGGCTGCTGTTAACGCTCAGCATATTAATTTTTGCTTCTACGCTAGAGTTAGCCAGATTTTCACTGTCGATTAAAATTTTGCCGGTAATGTCGCTAAAGGTGCCAGAGGTTTTGCTGACCACATGACGTACACTCCAATTGGCAAAACTATGTGATTCATCAATTTTATAAGCAACAGGTTCTGCAGGTGCATGGCTGCAAGCGAATAGCAGAGCGGCTGCCAGGGCAGTGCTTTTAATCACATATTTCATGTCAACCTCTTTTTTATTAGTTATGCTGGCAAATCAAATAGTAATATTTCAGCATTATCTGTCGCTCTAATTTGAATCGTCTGTGCGCTATCAAACATGGCCGCATCGCCAGCAGTTAAGTGTGCGCCTTCTATTTCAATGTTACCGCTTGCCACTTGCAAATATGCGCTACGGTTTTCAATCAGAGCATATTGCAACTGATTTTGTTCCTCCAACTTACTCGCAAATAATTGCATATTTTGATGAATTTTTAATGAACCTTTATCCGCATTTTCTGACACTAACAAACACCATTGGTTTTGCTTTTGCGTATCGTCAAAAAAGCCATCCTCATAGCTTGGCGTCAAGTCTTGTATATTCGGTAAAACCCATATTTGCAGCAAGTGCACAGGCTCTTTATCTGAGGCATTAAATTCGCTATGCGTAATGCCTGTGCCGGCTGTCATGCGTTGCACATGGCCTTGCTTGATGGTTTCCACATTGCCTAAGCTGTCTTTATGCGCCAAATTACCTTGCAAAACATAAGTAATAATCTCCATGTTATCGTGCGAATGCATACCAAAACCTTGCCCCGGCGCAATCACATCTTCATTAATCACGCGTAGATCAGAAAATCCCATCCAATTCCGGTCGAGGTATCGACCAAACGAAAATGAATGAAAGCTGTCTAGCCATCCATGATTTGCATGCCCACGTTCTGACGATTTTCTGACTCGCATGTCACTAAGCTCCTAATTACTATGCTTACAACTATTAAACCAGTTTACTACTTACCATTAAAATTTAATTAATCACTCAATCATTTCATCGTTAATACAAATATGTGGTTAAAATATTCTAATTCAAGCCAATAAAATAAACCCTATATAAAATAAATAATATGCAAAACACTTTAAAAGCCATCACCAATGGCGTCTCTCTGGTTATTTTAGGCAAACAAACGCAAATAAAATTAAGCTTGGCTTGCCTACTAGCTGACGGGCATTTGCTTATAGAAGACTTACCTGGCATGGGCAAAACCACGCTGGCGCACACGCTGGCGCAGGTGCTGGGTCTAAGCTTTAGGCGTAGCCAATTTACCAGCGATTTACTGCCTGCGGATATTATTGGCGTATCGGTATACGACCGCGCCACTTCTGCATTTCAATTTCACCCAGGGCCAGTATTTACCAACGTGTTACTAGCCGATGAAATTAATCGCGCTACACCCAAAACGCAAAGTGCATTACTAGAAGCGATGGAAGAGCAGCAAATTACTGTGGACGGCGAAACGCACGCGTTACCGAAACCATTCTTTGTGATAGCCACGCAAAATCCCAAGCACCACATTGGCACTTTTCCATTGCCAGAATCGCAACTAGACCGCTTTTTAATGCGCATTACGTTAGGCTACCCCGATGCAGCTTCAGAGCGTGCATTGCTAAAAAACCAAGCAGGACGTGGCACTTTGATAGCGCCTGCTTGCGATATCAATACATTGATTTCATTGCAACAATTGGTAAAAAATGTGCATGTCTCCGAACAATTATTAGATTATCTGCAAGATTTAATCTTATACACGCGCACCCAATTTAGCACGGGTTTATCACCGCGCGCTGGGCTGGGTTTAAGGCAATGCGCACAAGCGTGGGCACTGTTAGAGGGTCGCGATTTTGTTATCCCTGAAGATGTGCAAGCAGTGTTTGCTAGCGTCGTGTCACATCGTCTAGCTGCTGAAAATAACGAGACTGCCAAGCAAATACTAGAGCGCGTAGCGATTCGTTGAGCGTGATGGCAAGTTTGAGTAACCTTAAGCCGCGTTTCTTGACGCCGCGTATTTTTACGGCCAAGCATTGGGCAAAGTGGTTTCGCGTAGCCAGCAGTCACGATAATATCGCCACGCTAAACCCGCGCCAAATCTACATTCTGCCAACGCGCTGGGGCATTTTGTACGCTGTCATGCTCATTTTGCTGCTGGTGGGTTCTATTAATTACTCTATCAGTTTGGGCTATTACGTCACATTCTTGCTAGCATCGCTAGGCAACATGGCCATGTTGCATACTTGGCGCAATTTGGTGCATTTGCAAATCACTATACTGCCTGCTAACCCTGTATTTGCGGGAAATATAGCACAGCTACAATTACAAATAGTAGACACAAAAAATCGTGCACGCTACGCCATTGCCGCACAGTTTGAAGATGGCGCAATCGTTGCTGAAGATATTGCAAGCAATAGCAGCCAGATTTTTTTAGCGCCTTTACAAACTCAGCAACGTGGCTGGAAAACCTTACCACGCATTATGCTGCATACCGAGTTTCCGCTGATGCTGTTTCATGCATGGGCTTATGTAGATAACCCACAGCAAGTTTTGGTTTACCCTAAACCCAGCGCCAATAATCTGGCGCCACCCATTTCTAGCATCGGGCAAACTGGCGGCAAAAACCACATTGCAAGAGGTGATGAAGATTTTGATGGGCATAAGAATTACCAAATCGGCGATGCACCGAGTCGCGTCGATTGGAAAGCATCCAGCAAAGGCATTGGCATGTTCAGCAAACAATACAGCGGCAATGGCAGTGCGACTTTACTTTTGGATTGGGAGATGACGGCTGGCTTAGATGTTGAAGAACGCATTTCGCAACTGACGCAATGGGTCATCGATGCACATGCTGCGCAACAACACTTTGGCTTAAGGCTGCCTAATTTAACCCTACAGCCAAATAACTCAGAAGCGCATTACCATGAAGCACTGACAGCGCTGGCCTTGCTAGATTGATTTAATTAAAGTGATGCCAAAAACCTTACACATAAACACACTCAGCCATTCAAATATGCTTACCAAGCAGCAGTTGTATTGGTTGCTAGCCAGCATGGCGCTTATCTTAGCAATACACACGCCCAACTTGCCTATTTGGGTGACGGCTGCAAGCGCGCTATTTGCAACATGGCGTTTTATGGCCATTCGCAACCCAATACTCATGCCAAATCGCTGGCTACTCATGTTGTTATCCATACTCACCGGCTTGGGCATTTTGCTTAGTTTTAAAGGTCAATTTGGACGCGATGCTAGCTTAAGCTTGTTAGTGCTGATGACGGTGTTAAAGCTGCTAGAAACCCGTGTCATGCGTGACTATATGTTAACG
>JANMBK010000067.1:0-13969 GCA_031360365.1 Methylophilaceae bacterium | reverse complement strand
GCCAGCGTGAAAGGCGTGGCGGTAACTTAACATAGCGGCAAATAAGTGAGCATAGGTGTATTATAGCCCAGCTGGCGCGCCTATCAATGATGGCGCTGTTGGCTCTAATTGTTGATTTAACTAAAATGGAGAACAAAATTGAGAAATAAATTAACCTTTTTGCTGGCAAAATGTTTTTTTGCCACATGCTTGCTGGCAGCTGCGCCTTTTTCTACTGCCGAAGAAAAAATGAAATTAGATGTTGATGGCGATGGCAAAGTCAGTTATGACGAATACCGCGCCTCAAAAGAAAAAGCCCATGAGCGCCAATTTAAAAAGATGGATAGTAACGGTGATGGTTTTATTGATGCGGATGAAAAGCAAGCACAGAAAGATAAAATGCGCGCTATGCGTGATAAACGTAAGCAAAAAGCACAAACCTAATTATTTCGAGCCTAAATAATTCGACAATAAAAAAGCACGCTATATGCGTGCTTTTTTATAATCTCGCTTGTTGGCATTTTCAACACATCGCGTGTGATTATCAGCTCGAAATGCGTGACGGTAACTCAACGCTTGAATAGTTTTAATATTTGAACATTTTGCTCGATGGCAATGTCATAAAACTTGAACGAGTCAGTTAATTATTAGGAGATTTTGCATGAAGTTAAAATTTGTATTACCACTGTTATTTTCGGCTACTGTATTAAGTACTAATGTTGCGTTTGCTAATCATCACGAAGGTGCTGAAGGCCATGGTAAAGAACAATACAAAAACTCTGCCGATGCCAATAAAGACGGCAAGCTAACTTACGAAGAATATAAACTGCATAATGAAAATCGCACCAAGAAAAAATTTGATCACATGGATGCCAATAAGGACGGTACTTTGGACGAGGCTGAATTAAAAGCGATTCACGAAACGGGTAGCAAATGTGACCACCATAAAATGGATAAAGCGCCTGCTGCTAACAAAACCTGATACTCGTTAGCCTACAAAGCACAGTTTTGCTGTGCTTTTTTTTCGTCATTTGTTAGCATGTGGCTATGACAAACGACACGCAAAAACATAGTGATAGCGACAATCATCAACACCATGATGAACATCTGGCTAAAAAAGCATCAAAAAATATCTATGCCATTCCATTTTTTTTAATTTTGGCCTTTGGTTTTATTGAGGCTTTTGGCGGCATTTGGACAAACTCTTTGGCTTTGCTCAGCGATGCTTGGCATATGTTCTCTGATGCCTTCGCGCTAGGTTTGGCTTGGTTTGCAGCGCATTTATCCGCCAAGCCTGGCACACACAAACATGCCAGCGGGCAAAGCCATTTAGAAATTGCCGCATCAGCTATTAATGCGCTGCTGATGTTGGTGGTGGTGGCGTATATTATTTACGAGGCTTTGCAACGCTTTAATAATCCACAACCAGTCACAGGCGGCTATGTTATGTTAATTGCCTTTGCAGGGCTAGTTGTTAACTTGATTGTGGCAAAAATGATGCATGGCGACGATGAAACTGGTCATGGACATGAGAAAACTGGCGCGAAAGACTACAATAAGCGTGCCGCCTATTTGCATGTGCTGGGGGATTTGTTAGGCTCAGTTGCCGCACTATTGGCAGGTGCGGTCATTTATTTTACAGGTTGGCTGCAAGCCGACCCGATATTGTCTATTTTTATCTCACTGCTGCTTTTGTTTGTCACCATTAAGTTGGTAATAGATATTTGGCAATCATATAAAAATGGCTAATTTAATTTTAAAAAATGCCTAATTTAAATGCGAGCGAAAGTAGCTTGGCTTGTTTTTATGTTACCTGGAACCCGCATGGATATTGCCTCGCAGAGCATGTGTTTTAATGATTTAGTTTTAATCACCTCACTTATTTAATCAACTCACCCAAAGGAGAAATAAAATGCCATTCGTCAATGTAAAACTTGCTGGAAATATCAGCAAAGAACAGAAAAAAGAAATCGCCAAAGAAATTACCGAAACTCTGCAAAAGCACGCGCACAAACCACCCAGCTATACTTACATTGTGTTTGAAGAAGTGAAAATGGAGGATTGGGCGATAGGTGGTAGTTTGTTGGGCTAATTTGGTTGATCAGCTTGCTAGTTTAGTAAAACAACTTGAAATGAAATAAAAAATGGTTATATTGATGTAACCATGAAAGTTGTTTTTGATACATCTTTGCTTGTTGCTGCGGTGCGCTCTAAACAAGGCGCAAGCTTTTCACTTGTGTCTGCGCTACCAAGTTCACAATTTCAAATTTGTTTATCTGTCGCCCTATATGTGGAATGGCAAGCCGTGCTTACCCGCATAGAGCATTTACCGCCAAACCAACAAGCTGAAAATGCGTTAGCTTTTTTACGCTACTTAGATTCGGTTGCCCACTTGCAAGACATTTATTATTTGTGGCAGCCACAACTGCGCGACCCAAATGATGACATGATGCTAGAGCTAGCAGTGGCGGCGCAAGCAAGCTATATAGTTACGGATAATATACGCGATTTTCAGAACCTAAAGTTTGATGTATTGCCATTACCCCCGCCGATTTTTTAAAGTTATTAAAGAGCAAGCCATGAGTGCTTTAACCATTCGCATACCAGAATCCTTACACCAAAACCTAAAGGCCTTGGCAGAGCGCGAAGGCGTTTCTGCCAACCAGTTTATTGCCAGTGCAGTAGCCGAAAAAATGGCCAGCGTACTTACGCTAAACTATTTAAAATCTGAGGCTGCATTAGCAAGGCGTGGCGATTTTGAAGCGTTTTTAGATGCAGTGCCGAATATGGCAGTTGTGCTTGAGACGGATAAGATTGGATGATGGGCGGCAAGCTATTAGATGAATAAAACTACAATATTTTTTCTGCTAAGTTTGCAATTCTTTTCTAGTTATGCTTTTGCGGAAAATGCCTGCTTTGACAGGCCTTTAAAGATAGTGGCCATTGGCGACAGCATTACGCAGGGTGGAGAAATACCTGATGAGTATACCTATAGGTTGCACTTATCAACACTACTTAAAAATTCAGGCTACCAGGTGAACTTTATTGGCACACAACGTTTGGGACTGAATAAGTCTTTTAAATGGCCATCAGATTTCGATACTGATAATGAAGGATTTTATGGATACACTACAGCAGAACTAGCGCAGCGACTTAAAACAGACTTAGCTAAACTTCCAGCTCCAGATATTGCTTTAATTCATTCAGGTACCAGTGACTTTGGATCTTACAATGTCATAAAGTCAGTAGTGATACCTATGCGTTCAATTATTTCGCAGTTACGCAAACGTAATCCCAGGGTACATATTCTGATTAGTCAAATTCATCTCAATGGATTTCGGGCTAAGTATTTCAGGCTGCATTTGATTTTATTAGCTAAATATGACAATACAGCAAAATCTCCTGTGATTACGGTGGCTGACTACATAGGATGGACAAATAAGGATACTTTTGATGGCATGCATCCATCGTTGTCTGGGCAAGAGAAAATGGCGAAAACATGGTTTAAAAGTATTGATTCATTGTGTCATTAAGATTAAATTAAACATAAATTATTTGTATGTTTGACTCCAAACCCATCTTAAAAAACCTACCTAATCTTCCGGGTGTTTATCGCATGATGAATGCGGAAGCAACTGTGATTTATGTAGGTAAAGCCAAAGATATCAAAAAGCGCGTTACCAGCTATTTTAATAAAAACTTAGCTAGTCCACGCACCAAAATGATGGTGTCGCAAATTGCCAACATTGAAACCACAGTGACGCGCAGCGAGGCAGAGGCGTTGCTGCTGGAAAACAATCTCATCAAAAGTATCATGCCTCGCTATAACGTGCTGTTTCGCGATGACAAATCGTATCCATACATTGCGCTCACTGGCGATGAGTTTCCGCGATTAGCTTTTCACAGAGGCGCTCAAAAGAAAAATAACCAATATTTTGGACCATTCCCAAACTCACTCGCGGTGCGCGAAAGTATTCAGTTGCTGCAAAAAGTATTTAAGCTGCGCACCTGCGAAAATACCGTTTTTTCTAATCGCTCTCGGCCGTGTTTGCAATATCAAATTGCGCGCTGTACTGCACCTTGTGTCGATTATATTTCGCCAGAAAATTACGCGCATGACGTGCACCACGCCGCGATGTTTTTGCAAGGCAAAACCAATGAGGTGCTAAATGCACTGGGCGATAAAATGAACACGGCGGCAGCCAATCAGGAATACGAAATTGCCACGGTGTTTCGTGACCGTATGCAAGCTCTTAGACAGGTTCAAGCCAAGCAATTTGTTAGTGATTTTAGTGTGAACGATGCGGATGTGATTGCCTTAGCAAGCAATAAGGGCGGGCATTGTATTAACTTGGTGATGATTCGTGGCGGGCGCCATTTGGGCGATAAAAGTTACTTTCCTAAAAACAGTCAAGATGCAGATGCTGCAGAAATGCTAGAAGCGTTTATCTCGCAACACTATGTTGCACAAAATACTCCGCCTTTAATTGTGTGTAGCGTGGAGCTTGATGCCAAGCCGCTTGAGCAAACTTTGAGCGAATTGATGGAGCGTAAAGTGCGTATTCAAACAAACACCATCGGCGATAAACGCGTGTGGCTAAAAATGGCGCAAACCAATGCCGAGCTAGCGTTGGCGCAGCAACAGCAAACATCTAGCAACCAAGCAGCGCGCTTGCTAGCGTTACGTGAGGCTTTGCGTTTGCCAGACAATATTGAACGCATGGAATGCTTTGATATTAGCCACACCATGGGGGAAGCGACCGTGGCGAGTTGTGTGGTGTTTGATAAAGGTGATTTACAAAACGGGGAATACCGCCGGTATAACATCACGGGCATTACACCTGGTGATGATTACGCCGCGATGCGCGATGTGCTGACTAGGCGCTACAAAAAAGTAGCGGCAGGTGAGGGTATTCGACCAGATTTGGTGTTTATCGATGGCGGTAAAGGCCAATTGGGAGTGGCGATTGAGGTGATGCAAGAAGTGGGATTAGACGACATTTTGCTGATTGGCATTGCCAAAGGCGAAGACCGTAAACCTGGCTTAGAAACCATGATTTTTTCGGACACGGGTGAAATGGTGAATTTGCCCACTGATAATATTGGCTTACATTTGTTACAACAAATTCGCGATGAAGCGCACCGCTTTGCCATTACAGGTCATCGTGCCAAGCGTGCTAAGGCGCGTATTACCTCAAGTTTAGAGGATATTGTGGGTGTGGGCGCCAAGCGCCGCAAAGCGCTACTAACGCGCTTTGGTGGATTAGACGGCATAAAAAGTGCTAGTATGGACGAAATTGCAGAAGTAGCTGGCGTGAGCAAAAGCCTCGCGCAAACCATTTACGATGCGCTACATTAAAACAATAAATTAACTAAAACTATAAATTAAAACTTCAAAACTAAAACCATGAACTGGAACGTTCCCAATATTTTAACAGTGCTGCGCATTGCGCTAATCCCCGTGTTTGTGGGCATATTTTATTTGCCCAAAGCCGCTTTTGATAGCTTCGGCTTCCCCTCGCATTGGGCTAACACCATGGCGGCTTCTATTTTCGCCATCGCCGCATTTACCGATTGGCTAGATGGCTATTGGGCGCGCAGGTTTAATCAATCCAGTAATTTTGGCGCATTTTTAGACCCTGTTGCAGATAAGCTGATGGTGGCTGCTGCATTAATCGTCTTAGTGGAGTTTGAGCGCATTGGTGCGGTGATTGCGCTAATTATTATTGGCCGTGAAATTGCCATTAGCGCCTTGCGCGAATGGATGGCGGGCACAGGTGAGCGTAGCAGTGTGGCAGTGGCGCAAATGGGTAAAATTAAAACGGCGGCGCAAATGTTGGCAATATTATTGTTGCTCTATTATGACAAGATAGGCAATTTCAACACTAAGCTGGTAGGCGAGGTGCTCATTATATTTGCGGCATTTTTAACTTTGCTATCAATGGCTTATTATTTAAAAGCGGCTTGGCCAACGATTAAAAAGTCAATCAACTAATTTTTTAAAAATTCTGCAGATTAAAAATTGTTTAAGAATAAGCTAAATAGCAGCGTTTCAGCCTTGACAGAAACCCAGAAATCGCTAAAATGCTCGCTTCTTAACGCGGGAATAGCTCAGCTGGTAGAGCGCAACCTTGCCAAGGTTGAGGTCGCGAGTTCGAGCCTCGTTTCCCGCTCCATCATTAGTTTGATACTGGTGTTTCTGGCCAGTTTAAAACATAGCTTTAAAATTTAAAGCTAGTAAATGTTAAACGGCGAATGCAGTGATGCTTTCGCCGTTTTAATTTAAGCATTGTGTATAATTACGCTTGCTGTAGTTTCAGACACACATGGCGCGATAGCAAAGCGGTTATGCCGCGGCCTGCAAAGCCGTTTAGGCCGGTTCGACTCCGGCTCGCGCCTCCAAATCCTTTCACTTGTTGCTTATTCAGCCAAATACTTAATCTATTTTTACATTTATGCGCTATATATCAGTGCATGTACTTGAGTACAATAGTACTATTGCAATAATCTTGATACATTACATTAAATATAAACCTTAATAGATTGACTAAATAGACTGAAATGGCCAGCGTACAAGATATCAATTTAGAAGATTTGGCTGATCCACCCGCCGGTGGTTATGATAGTTTGCTAGGCTGCCTCATGTTGGCCTGTCGCGCGAACCAAGTGGCAACAACGCCAGACGCCTTAGTGGCGGGTTTGCCGCTGCGCAATGGCAAAATGACGCCTGCCGTGTTTAAACGCGCGGCGGAGCGCGCAAATCTTGCGGTGACTGCGCTCAAAAAACCACTCAATCAAATTCGTGCCGAAGTGTTACCAGTGACACTGTTGTTGAACAACAACGAGGCATGCAAGCTATCTCGCATCAATGTAAAAAACAACTCCGCCTATGTGATTTATCCTGAATTTGGTGATTCAGAAGTTGAGGTGCCACTTGCCGATTTAGACAAGCAATACGCTGGTTATTTTATTGTCACTAAAATCAAATATATTTTTGATAAGCGCGCACCTGATGTGGGTAAAGTGCGCTTAAAACATTGGTTTTGGGGCACATTAGCAGAAAATAAACGCATTTATCGCGATGTGATGTTGGCCGCGTTTTTAGTGAATATGTTTGCGCTGGCTATGCCCGTTTTTACTATGAATGTGTACGACCGTGTAGTGCCCAATCGCTCTGTAGAAACCTTATGGGTGATGGCGATTGGTGTGGCGATTATTGTAGTGGGTGATTTGATTTTGCGCACCATGCGTGGTTATTTTCTCGATTGGGCGAGTGCGCGCATTGACATTAAACTGAGTGCACGGATTATGCAGCAAGTGTTGGGTTTACGTATGGAGAATAAGCCAAATTCAGTTGGCTCATTTGCCAGTAATTTACGCTCTTTTGAAAGTGTGCGTGACTTCATTACCTCAGCCACTGTTACCACTATGATAGACATGCCGTTTGGCTTGATATTTATTGGGGTGATGGCGTGGATTTCTTGGCCAATGGTTATCCCTGTATTAATCGGTGCAGTGATTATGTTACTTTATGCGTTTAGCGTACAAACTAAAATGCATGCCTTATCAGAGACAATGTATCGCGCTGGTGCGGTAAGAAATGCCACACTTATCGAAAGCTTAGTTGGTTTGGAAACAGTTAAAGCGCTGGGGATTGAAGGTAATATGCAGCGTAAGTGGGAACACAGCGCTAACTATTTAACCGAGGTTGGCAGCAAGTTACGCTTGCTTTCGCAATCTATTAGTAATGGGTCAGCAGCCATACAGCAAGTGATTAGCGTGGTGTTGGTGATACTGGGCGTATATTTGGTGATTCAAGGTGATCTGACCATGGGTGGCTTAATCGCTTGCACCATGCTGTCATCGCGCGCCTTGGCACCCATCGCACAAACAGCAGGCTTGCTCACGCAATACCATACGGCCAGCACATCGCTGCAATCGTTAGACGAAGTGATGAATAAGCCTGTTGAACGTCCGCTCGATTCAAATTTCCTATCGCGCAGCAGTTTTATTGGCGATATTGAGTTTAGAGAGGTCAGCTTTAAATACCCAGGGGCAGAAGAAAATGCACTCACTAAGGTGAGCTTTAAAATCAAGGCAGGTGAGCATGTGGCGCTATTAGGCCGCATGGGCTCTGGTAAATCAACTATCCATAAACTCATGCTGGGTTTATATCAACCTACCGATGGTGCGGTGCTAGTGGATGGCATTGATGCACGCCAAATCGACCCAGCTGAACTGCGGCGCTCCATCGGCTATGTACAGCAAGATACGCATTTGTTTTATGGCAGCATGCGCGAAAATATCACCATGACATCACCACATGCAGATGATGCCACCGTGCTGGCGGCTGCACATGCGGGCGGTATAGATGAGTTTATTAATGCTAACCCAAAAGGTTTTGATTTGCTGGTGGGAGAGCGCGGCGAAACGCTATCTGGTGGGCAACGTCAAGGCGTTGGTATTGCACGCGCATTGATAGCTAAACCAAACATACTGCTATTAGATGAGCCGACTAGCGCTATGGATCACACGAGTGAAGATAATGTTAAGCAGCGGCTGAAGACAGCAGCGGCTGGCAAAACGATTGTACTGATTACGCATCGTTCTACCATGTTTGATTTAGCTAAGCGCATTATTGTGGTGGATACGGGCAGAGTTGTTGCGGATGGCCCCAAAGATCAGGTAATTGAAGCCTTACGCACAGGCAAAGTGGCTAAGGCGCTATAGACAATAAAAAATTATGAGTGAATCCTTATTTAAAAAAATTGGCAAAGTTAATCAGCTTTTTAGTCGCCAAACTTGGTTGACTAGGCCGATTTATTATTTGATTGATCGGGCTGTTCCTACTGAGAGTCGCGATGATTTAACTTGGGACGAAGAAGCAGATCTAGCTATTCTGGAGCAAACACCACTCAGAGCTAAATTGCTGCTGTATGCCATCCTTATAATTTTGTTGGTTGGGCTGGCATGGGCATGGTTGGGCAAGGTTGATGAAATCACGCGCGGTGAGGGGAGAGTGATTCCGTCGCGTCAATTGCAAGTGATTCAATCGCTCGATGGAGGTATCGTCACTGCAATTTTGGTGAAAGAAGGCGATATCGTCAAAGTGGGCATGCCCCTGATTAAAATTGATGAAACACGTGCTATTTCATCTTTACGCGAAAACAAAAGCCAATATTTGGCTTTATTAGCTAGGCAATCGCGTTTACAAGCGCTGGCAGAGGGCGCTACATTTAACCCACCAAGTGAGGTGAAAACCGAAGCACCTCAGGTCTATGAACAAGAGTATGCCTTGTATACGAATAGTCGCGATGAGCTAGATTCAATCGTCAGCATTGCGCGCGATCAAATGGTTCAGCGTGAAAAAGAACTGGATGAAGTGCAATTTAAAAAAGATTTAGCAGAAAAAACCTATGAATCAGCTAATAAAGAATTGACGGCTAATAAGCCTTTATTGGCTAGTGGAGCGGTTTCTGAGATTGATATTTTAAAACTAGAGCGCGAAGTGACGCGCGCCCGCGGCGAGATTGACCAAGCGCGTGCGCAAATTAGCCGTATTATAGTGAGCATTACTGAGGCCAAGCGCAAAATTACCGAATCTGAACAAACTTTTCGTAGCAAAGTTCGCTCGGAACTCAACGATGTGACTGCTAAACTAAATAGCATTACCGAAACCAGTGTGGCCTTAACTGATAAGGTCAAGCAATCCACCTTAAAGTCACCTGTCAATGGCAAAGTCAGCCGATTGTTTTTTAACACATTAGGTGGTGTGATTCAGCCTGGCAAAGAGGTGATGGAAGTCGTGCCTACCGATGAAGTGCTGGTAATTGAAACAAAAGTAGAAATTAAAGACATTGCCTTTTTACGCCCACAACAGTCTGCTGTCGTTAAGCTCACCGCTTATGATTACACCGTATACGGCACACTAGATGCGGTGGTAGAAAGCATTGCAGCTAATTCAATCGTTGACGACAAAGGTAACGCTTATTATTTGGTTCGGGTGCGCACATTGCAAAATAATTTGGGTAAAAATTTGCCGATTATCCCTGGCATGATTGCACAAGTGGATATTTTAACTGGCAAAAAAACCATTCTTTCTTACTTGTTAAAGCCAGTGCTAAAAGCCAAGTCATATGCGTTTAGTGAACGATAGATATTAATAAATTTGTATGCAAGATATTTTCATTTCACCCTTAAGTAGCGGACTTACCAGCTGGGTTGAGGCTTTTCCAAAAGCTAAAATTAGCACAATGGTAAGCGCAAAGCCTACTAAAGCGCAAAAAAGCGCGCGGCTTTTATTTTGGCTACACATGAATGAAGATAGGCAGCAATGGCTAACGAACACCATTCATGTCATTCAAAAAAAGTATGAAAACGCCAAAATAGTGGTGCTTGCTAACGCACCCAACCAGGCGGAGGCCTTTCATGCCATGAGCATGGGGGTGGTGGCGTATTCGCATGCTTACAGTCCAGCCTTTGTGCTTGTCGAAATTAAAACTGTGATTAGTCACGGTGGTGTATGGTTAGGGCAAGATCTACTAAAACGTATCATTGAAGTTTCTACCAGCTTGGCTGGTAATGAGGCGGAACAAGTGAATCAGCATTTAAAAGCGCTTACTAAGCGTGAAAAGGAAGTGGCAGTAGAAGCTGCAAAAGGTTTAAGTAATAAAGAAATCTCACGTATTTTAAAAATCACCGAGCGCACTGTGAAAGCGCACTTATCTTCTACGTTTGAACGTTTAGGCGCAAAAGATCGTCTTCACTTAGCGCTAATGCTTAATAAAAAATCCTGATACTTAGTTCATCATTGCCCTGTCCTTCAGGCCAATAGTTTTCTTGTCATTGTTGCGGTTAAATAGCAACATCGAAAAAAGCAATGTGTTTCGCACATTACATAAATTACAGGAAGCAATAACATGGCAAACATCGGCGTAGTAGTTGTACTAACAGGTCAAGCAATTGTAGTGAATGCACAAGGCGCACAACGTCAATTAGCGATGGGTGACAGCATTGAGACGGGAGATACGATTATCGCCCCCGCTGGCACTACAGTAGAACTGCAACTCGCCAACGGCAATAATGTACAAATTGCAGCGCAGCAAAGCGTTACTTTCACGCAAGAGCTTTCTGATGCTATTTTATATAATCTGATTGAACCTTCAGATAACGCAGTCTCGCAAGCCACTATCCAAAGCGTCATTCAAGCCATTAATGCGGGCGATAATATTGATGACGTAATTGCCGCACTGGCGCAACAGCGTATTGATGTTAACGAAGGCTTTATCGTTGAACAGAGCGGTCATAACTTTGTTGATTTGTTGCGTATTGATGATGTGCTGAATCAATTTGACTACGGCTACGATGTGGCCAGTCGCGAATATCTTGATAATGACCCAATGAGTCAAGACCGCGACATTCAACCGAATGACGCTATGAGCGGTGCTGTGTATTTGCCTCGTATCGATCAAGACTTAAACCAATTCAATTTTGATTATGATCGCTTTAATAACAATTTCGATAGCCGTCGCGATAGCGATAACTTACGTCAATCAAATGACTCTGATTACGTAAATGACGGCCGCAACGGAAGTGGCAATAATGGCGGTGGTAACAAAGGCAGCGGTGGTAATGTAACCCCTGTTGCTAATGCAACAGCATTCGTTGGTGCCGAAGATGCGGCGTCAATCGCTATTCCGCTGACAGGCACGGATGCTGACGGCACCATTACGTCTATTCGGGTCACTAGCCTACCAACTACACAAGGTACATTAGTGTACGATGATGATGGTTTTGCAGGTACGCCGCCAGTAGCTGTTCCGCTTAACTCACCACTGTCGCCTTTACAAGCGGCGAGCATTCAGTTCATACCTGCCTCTAACTTTAACGGTACGGTGCTTATCCCCTTTAATGTCACAGATAACAGCGGCACGACATCACCCACTGCAAATGCCACGATTACCGTCACCCCTGTAAATGACGCACCTTTTGCAGTTAATGATAGCTTGCCTGTTACAGAAGACGCACCTGCATCTGGCAATGTACTCACTAATGATACCGATGTAGATGGCAATACGCTTAGCATCACACAATTCATCATCTTAGGTGTGGCTTATACGCCAGGTTCTACGCCAGTCACGATTTCTGGTGTAGGTACTTTGGTGATGTTGGCGAATGGTAGTTTCACCTTCACTCCAGCCCCTAATTATGTTGGCCCAGTGCCTATCGTTAATTACACAGTGTCTGACGGTACTGCAGTCGATACTGCTACTTTGACACTTGGCCCAGTTGTCGACACGCCAGAACCAACATTAAGTGTCAGTAGCCCTACCGTTATAGAAGGCGGTTTTGCAGTGTTTACTGTAAGTTTATCAACATCGACTGGCGTAGCAGTACCGCTTAACTTAAGCTTAAATAACGGCACTGCAACTGGTGCTGGCGGTGACTTTGGCACTGCGGGCGCAGGGAATTTACAAGTATCTTATAACAATGGAGCAACATGGGCAGATGCTACCACGGCGACTATTCAAGCAGGTATCAGCAATATACTGGTGCGCACACCCACTACTAACGATAGCACAGATGAACCTAATGAAAATTTCACACTTACCGTAACCAACACTGCACCTGGGTCCACCAGCAATCCAAACGCAACTGGTACGGCTCTTATTACCGATAACGATCCTGCGCCAACTCTCTCTGTTATAGCTGTAGGTAGTGTGATTGAAGGCACTAGTACGCATGCAGTATTCACTGTGAATTTAAGCAACCCTAGCGCTAATCCTGTAGTGTTTACGCCAAGCTTAAGTGGCTCTGGCGCTAACCCCGCCAATATTGGCACAGATACAGGTGCGCTTGCCACATTAGAATACTCGCTTGATGGCGGCACCACATGGCTTCCTGTCACTGGAGATGTCACCATACCTGCTCTGGCAACTTCAATACAATTACGTGTGCCTATTTCCGATGATGTTACCGCTGAAGGCAATGAAACATTTGCACTGACTACCACACCAGTAAGTGGCGCAAATCCTTTGCCAGCTGGTGCAGTTGCTACAATTATTGATAACGAAGGCACGCCGCAGTTTGTGATTGACGATATCAGTGTGAATGAGGCAGCAGGCACTGCCACATTTACTATTACCCTCACCACGCCTGCGGCTGGCGTCACTACAGTGGATTATTCCACTGCCAATGGTAGTGCAATTGCAGGCGCAGATTACACAGCAACTAGTAACACAGCTACATTTGCAGCAGGCGTGATCACGCAAATCATTACCATTCCTATTTTAAATGATGGTGTTGTTGAAACTGCAGAAACATTTGTAGTAAACCTATCCAATCCAACAGGCGGTGCATTAATAGCAGATGCGCAAGGCACTGCAACAATTATTGATAACGACGTACCACCGGTACCGACCATCACCTTAGCGGCCAACATCACCGCCGATGACATCATCAACAGCAGCGAAGCGGGCGGCACCGTCGCGGTCACCGGCACAGTAGGCGGCGACGCCAAAGTCGGTGACACCGTCACTTTACTCATTAACGGCGTCACTTATACTGGCTTAGTGCTGGCAGGCTTCAGCTTCAGCATCAACGTCGCAGGTGCCGACTTAGCCGCTGACGCTGATCGCACCATTGACGCCTCCATCACCACCACCGATGGCGCTGGTAACAGCGCCAGTGCCACCGATACCGAGACTTACACAGTCGATACCACCGCACCGAGCCTGGTAGTCAATATTGTAGACGCCGCACTCAATGTGGCAGACAGCGTATCATCGGTCACCTTCACCTTTAGTGAAGCACCGACTGGCTTTACCGCTGCTGACATCACCGCGGTTGGCGGCAGCATCAGTGGCTTTGCTGCTACTGGCAACCCCTTAATTTACACCGCGACTTATACGGCTACTGCTGGCTTTACTGGCACTGGCAGTGTCACTGTTGCCAACAATACCTATACCGATGTGGCTGGCAATAACGGCAC
>JANMBK010000065.1:0-5814 GCA_031360365.1 Methylophilaceae bacterium | reverse complement strand
CGCCCAGCATGGTTTCTGGGCGCGTTGTTGCTACCGTTAAATGTGTTAATCCTTTTTCTGTATCTGGCTCTGCAAGCGGATAGTTGATGTGCAACATAAAACCATCTTCTTCTTCCTGCACCACTTCCAGGTCTGAAACGGCTGTACCCAGTTTCACATCCCAGTTTACCAGGCGTTTACCGCGATAAATCAGACCTTCGTTGTACAGACGCACAAACGTTTCTGTCACCGTTTTGTTTAAGCCTTCGTCCATGGTAAAGCGTTCACGTGACCAATCTGGTGAAGTGCCTAAGCGGCGCATTTGTTGCGTGATAGTACCGCCCGAATACTCTTTCCATTCCCAGACTTTTTCGAGGAATTTTTCGCGGCCCAAATCATGGCGCGATACACCTTGTGCATCTAACTGACGCTCAACTACGATTTGTGTGGCAATTCCCGCATGGTCTGTACCCGGTTGCCATAAAGTGTTATCACCACACATGCGATGATAACGTGTCAATGTATCCATTAGCGTTTGATTAAAGCCGTGTCCCATATGCAACGTGCCAGTGACATTGGGCGGCGGTAACAGAATACAGAAGTTTTCTTTGATTGCTGGGTTTAAGCCTGCTGAGTAATAGCCTTTGCTTTCCCAAAACTCGTACCATTTACTCTCGATGGTTTTAGGGTCGAAGGATTTTGCCAGTTCTGGGTTGGCTGGGTTTTGATTCACTGGGTCTAGATTAGTAGGTGTATTCATAGCCAATATTTTAACATAGGCTTGTGTCACGATAATCGCCTCAAACAACCACGCTAAATATTTAAGCTTGGCAACAATTTAAATTACGTGTGATTACTTAATTGCTTTTGCTCAACATTTTCACCAAATAACTCAACGCCTACTTTCTCCCAATAGCGCGAAAAACGTTTTAAGCGTTTTTCACTCACTTCAGTTTCAGCAAATTTAATTTCTGCCGTCCATTGAGGATTAAAGGGCTCTAGCAATGCTTTTACTTGTTTATTAGGTGTATCTTGCGTAAAAATTTGGCCCACGCCACGCTCTTTTAATATTTCGCGGGTATCGCCCATCCAAACCTCTACCTGTTCTAACTCGCTTAGGCAATCTGCTACAAACTGTAAGCGTTTGAGCGGCCATTTACCATGCAACATATCATCAAACACGAAAATTTTAGGCATAGATTTGCGCAGTAAAGGATGCGCCGCCGACAGCATTTCATCATGCACAAATATGGCTACCGCTTGATGCTTAGATAACGCCATTTTTTCTGGCATGATGACGCGATGTGGTTTAGCAGGCTCTGGTGTAACATTCGGGAACAATTGCTCTTTCAATTGCTCGTAACTGGCATCAAACGGGCATTTTACTTTGCATGTAGCGCAGTATTTATCACCAGTAAAACGGCTTAAATTTTCTTTGTTAAAATAATATGGCTTTGAGCTAAACAATGATGCTACCCATTGCCAAGAAAGGTGATTCGAAGCTTTGTCGCCATCTAATAAATTATTCTCAAACCAGTCGGCAGATTCGCGCCAATCAACTTTAAGCCAATGCACCACATAGGCTGCAAACCACATACGGCCGTGATTATGTACATAGCCTTCTAAGGTTAAATTGCGAATAATGCCATCCATACAAGGCAAGCCCGTAATACCTTGGCGAATATAATCAGGCATTGGTTTGTCGCCAAGCACCACCTTTGGGTCTTCAATATCGCTAAAAATGCCATTGCCTAACTGATACCACACCCGCCGCCAGTAATCGCGCCAAGCTAGCTCTTGCACAAATTTTTCTGCTTGCGCACCTTGGCGATCACGCACATGATCAGACGCCTCTTTTAGCGTGATGCAGCCATGCCTAAAATAAGGCGAAAGCTTAGAAACCGAACCATTCAGAAAATTACGGTTACGCGCGTAAGCCTCAACATCAATGGTATGAATGCGCTTTTGCGCCTCTTGCCTACCACCATGCCACTCGTCACCCAGTGGTGCACCAATGGCTTGTGGAAACATTCGACGTATGTATTGCAGGCGCTCTGTGCGCTCTGGGGGAATAGTCAGTTTAAAAGATTTTGTCATTAAAAAAGTTCTTGCTGTTTTGTGTTTGCATTCAGCAGTTTACTCTTTTTTTGTAATCTTTTGCTAGAGATTATTTGACCATTTTTGTCTCGCTCACTACCACGCATGCCTTTGCGCGAGGCATGTTTTTTTATCACTGCTAGGGTTTCGTCATATGCGCCTTTTTGTTGCCTTGCACTGTAAATTTTCGCTTTAGCTTCGCGCATGGCCAGCGCGATATCAACAATAGGTGCAGGATAATCTTTTTCTAAAACACAGCCATATTGTAATTGCAGCGATTTTGGCATTAAGTGTGGCTCAAAAATCCAACTATCTGGCACGTGTTTAAGCGCGGGTAGCCAGTGCCTAACAAACGCACCTGTTGGGTCTTGGTCTTGCGCTTGCTTAATCGGGCTGTATATTCGCAAGGTATTAATGCCTGTCGTGCCGCTTTGCATTTGGGTTTGTGGCCAGTGAATACCAGGCTCGTAATCTAAAAATTCTCGTGCTAAATGTAAGCCTGAGCCACGCCAATGTAGCCAATACAAATAACTGGCCGTACTCATTAACATGGCGCGCATTCTAAAATTAATCCAGCCTGTTTCGCGCAACATGGCCATGCAAGCATCTACCAGTGGCCAACCTGTTTCGCCTTTGCTCCAAACTTGTAAGCGGCGTTGCGATTCAATCTCCGACAAAGTCTCATCACGCATGTCATCATGCGCGTGGTGTAAATTTTCAAGCTCCATTTCAGGTTCTGATTCTAACTTTTGCATAAAATGGCAATGCCAATGCAGGCGCGATTCAAAGCCAACAAGCCCTGCCTTTAAACTTTTAGGAAACATGTGCGGCACTTCGGCCGCCCAAGTGCGCCTATCACGGGTGGCTTGAACGACCTCTTTCATCGATAAACAACCATAGGCCAAATAAGGCGATAGCCGCGAGCCTGCGGTCACAGCTGAAAGTGGGCTAGAAATACCACCCCTAAACTTAGCGGCGCGGCCATCCAAAAAACTATTAAAAATCTCTAAGGCATGACTACGCCCACCACGCTGTCGTCTAGGTTTATCTTGGCCTTTAATAATCATTTTCACATCAGCAACCGTATCGTGCAAAAAAACCTGCCCTGTAGGCCGCATGGCCATGAATTTAAAATTCGGAGGCTTGCAGGGCATCGAAATAAGTGGTGTTTGAATAATGGCAGCAGTCATACGCTGCTCCCAATGCTGGTTCCAATGATTACGATTTTTTAAACGACGCACCACACCGTTTTGTGTATATTCTTGCCAAGTAACATTGTGGCTTTTGCACCAAATGGCTACATTTTTATCTACCGTAAATGTAGCGGCGTTGCCAGTTTCTTCATGGCTGTAAATGCCCGCTATTGCTGTTTGGCTTTGAATAATTTGCAGTGTTTCTACAATACCCACATTTGAAATTTGCAGATGTAGGCCAATATTTTCCAATGCTTGGCTTAATTCTGCCAAACATTCTGAAATAAACATTTCGTGTTGTTTCACATAATCATCGCCACTCCAAACCAGCGGCTCCCAGCAGAATAGTGGTAACACAGCACCAGCCGCACAGGCAGCGACTAAGGGCGCATGATCATGCACGCGTAAATCGCGTTTAAACCAAACAATATGCATCGGGTTGCTCATCCTTTTAGGATTCTAAATCATATAGGCGGTTCATCCGTTGCTTAAATTTGTAGCGATGATATGATGACATGAATGTTTTTTTAGAGGCGTTAACATGCTAGATGCAATGTGGATTTGGGGTGCAATTGGTCTAATTTTATTGGCGGCAGAAATGGCCACTGGCACCGTTTATTTGCTATGGTTTGGCATTTCTGCACTCAGCGTGGCCATCGCTACATGGATGTTTCCTAACATGGTGATAGCCTTACAGTTTGTGATGTTTGCAGCGTTATCCATTAGCTCACTTGCCATTTGGAAACTCAATTACAAAAAAACTGAAACGCACTCAAGAGTTGGCCAAGCGCAGGGTGAAGAAATTGGCCGCGTGGGTGAAATATCAAAAGCATGTGGCCCAAATCAAACGGGTACCATTATGTTTACACAAGGTTTAATGGGTAGCCGCGAGTGGCCAGCAATTGCCAATGAAAGCATAGAGGCGGGTAGTAGCGCAGCCGTGATTGCGGTAGAAGGCAATACCTTGCGTGTAAAAATTATTTAATGCAAATTAATTATTTAAAATATTTAAGGAAAACATCATGGAAACCTTTAGTTTAGTACTCATATTATTAGTCATTGTAGGCATATTTAAAGGCGTGCGCATTGTGCCGCAGGGCGAAGAATGGGTGGTAGAACGGCTAGGTAAATTTGCTGGCGTGTTAAGCCCCGGCTTACACGTGATTAACCCTGTGTTTACTAAAGTCAGCTATAAAGTCACTACCAAAGATATTATTTTAGAAATACCCCAACAAGAAGTGATTACAGCAGATAACGCAGTAATATTAGCCAATGCAGTTGCCTTTATTAAGGTCTCGAACATTGAGCGCGCGGTGTATGGCATTGAAAACTTTCGCGAGGCCATGCGCAATATGGTGCAAACTAATTTGCGTTCAATTATTGGCGGCATGGAATTAAACCATGCACTTACCTCGCGCGACCGCATCAAAACCGAGCTTAAACAAGCCATTGCCGATGAAGCCTTGGATTGGGGCTTAACCGTAAAAAGTGTCGAGATTCAAGATATTAAGCCTTCACCTAATATGCAAGATGCGATGGAACGCCAAGCCGCAGCCGAGCGTGAACGCGTGGCCGTAGTGACTGAGGCGGAAGGCGCTAAACAATCGCTAATATTAAATGCAGAAGCGCGTTTAGAAGCGGCGCGTAAAGATGCCGAGGCGCAAATGGTGGCAGCCAAGGCATCTGCTGAGTCAATTAAATTTATTGCAGACGCTTCAAAAGATAACAGCGCGGCAGCTACCTTTTTGTTGGGCGACCGCTACATTACTGCCATGCATTGGCTAGCCAGCTCGCAAAACAGTAAAATTGTAGTGATACCTGGCGATTTAGTCAGCGCGGTTAAAAACTTGGTGGGTGGGAAGTAATAACGGGTTAAATAAACACATTAAAACGCCTCGAGCAAAAAACACTGCCCTGTAAGCCAATATCTATGCGGGCTGCAGGGCATGTGTTAAAGGTTAATAATACCTAACTAAGCACACACTAGACATTTGGGGTCGCGCGCCAACTTGATTGTCCGCCACTGCATACTTAGCGCATCTAGCAACAACAAGCGTCCCTGCAAACTCTCACCTATATTCATAATTAATTTCAACGCTTCCGCAGCTTGCGTGGTGCCTATCATGCCCACCAATGGCGCAAATACGCCATTTGTGGCACAACGCAAATCTGAATCTTCACCTGTATCTGGAAATAAGCAGTGATAGCATGGGCTTGCCTCATTACGAAAGTCAAATACCGTAATTTGCCCTTCAAACCCAAGTGCTGCACCAGAAACCAACGGCTTTTTTAGTGCAAAACACACGCGGTTTAAGGCATAGCGCGTGGCAAAATTATCACTACAATCAATCACCACCTCTGCTTCGGCGGCCAATTGTGTAAACTCCGCCTCAGTCGATTTTTGTTGAATGGTTTGGACAGTAATTTCGGGATTAATTTCGTAAATGGTTTGCTGCGCAGAAAGCGCTTTATTTGTGCCAACAGACGCAGTCGTGTGAATAATTTGCCGCTGCAAATTGGTTAAATCTACCGTGTCAAAATCACA
>JANMBK010000029.1:0-1598 GCA_031360365.1 Methylophilaceae bacterium | reverse complement strand
CAAAAAATTAGTTATTTAATTGATGAGGCTGGTTACAACCCCAAGGAAATTGCCGCCATTACCTTTACCAACAAAGCTGCGCGTGAGATGCAAGACCGCGTGAGCAAACAGATGCAAGACAAACCAACAAAAGGTTTAACCATTACTACTTTCCATTCGCTTGGCTTACAAATGCTGCGGCAAGAAGCCGCTTTGCTGGGTTATAAGCCGCAGTTTTCTATTTTAGACTCTAGTGACAGCTTTAAAATTGTGGCAGATATTTTAGCCACCACCGATAAGCAATTGCTTAAAAATACGCAATATCAAATATCGCACTGGAAAAATAGTTTTATTAACCCAGACCAAGCCAAGGCGACGGCGGAAGAAGACTTAACGCACGCTGCTGCTAAGGTGTATCAGCTTTACCAGCAAACGCTTAAAGCCTATCAAGCGGTCGATTTTGATGACCTGATTAAATTACCGGTGGAGCTTTTTGAAAGCCATGAAGAAGCGCTGAACAAATGGCAACGCAAACTGCAATATTTGCTCATCGACGAATATCAAGATACCAACGCTTGCCAATATAAACTGGTCAAGATGCTCACTGGAGTGCGCGGCCAATTTACGGCGGTGGGCGATGATGACCAAGCGATATATGGCTGGCGCGGCGCCGATGTGGAAAATTTACGCCAACTGACCGAAGATTTTAGCAAACTTAAAGTGATTAAATTAGAGCAAAACTACCGCTCTACGGTAAGAATTCTCAGAGCCGCTAACCAAGTCATTAGCAACAATCCTAAGCTTTTTGAGAAAAAACTTTGGAGCGAGCTAGGCACTGGTGACATGATTCAGGTTTCTGCCCAGCAAAGTGAAGAAGCCGAAGCCGAAAGCGTGCTGATGAAGCTGCAAGCGCATAAATTTGAGCATCGTACAAAGTTTTTAGATTATGCCATTTTATATCGCGGCAACCACCAAGCACGCGTGTTTGAGCAGCAACTGCGTAACCAAAAAATCCCTTACACCATCTCTGGCGGCCAATCGTTTTTTGATAAAGCCGAGATTAAAGATATTGTCAGTTATTTACGACTAATCGCCAACGAAGATGACGACCCCGCGTTTATCCGCGCAGCCACTACGCCCAAAAAAGGCATTGGCAACACCACGCTGGAACGATTGGGAGAATATGCCAGTGGGCATAAAATGTCGCTGTTTGCTGCCGCGTTTGAGCAAAACTTTCAAGCAGAAATTGGCCAGAAACAGCTCGATGACTTACTAAATTTCTGCCAATATATTCAAAAAATTCAAGCACGTGCCGTGCGCGACCCAGCAGGCGAAGTGCTGAATAACTTATTAAACAGTATTCAATACGAAGCATTTTTGTACGATAACGAAGAGCCACGCGCCGCCGAAAGCAAATGGGGTAATGTGCTCGAATTTATTGGCTGGCTGACTAGAAAAGGGGAATCTAGCTCAGACTTTGGCAACGAATCTGAAGGAAAAAACCTGCTAGAGCTAACACAAATGGTGTCGCTAATGAGCATGCTAGAAGGCCGTGAAGAGGGCGAGCCTGACGCAGTGAAGCTTTCTACCCTGCACGCCGCCAAAGGTTTAGAGTTTGG
>JANMBK010000270.1:0-10160 GCA_031360365.1 Methylophilaceae bacterium | reverse complement strand
ATGATTCGAATCCTTATAGTATATTTCGTTGCTCAACAAATACAAATTGCCATTGGCATCGCGCGCTGTAGAGAGTTTCCAGGCTGCAATTTCAATATTGCGAGCGACGTTGTAAATGCGCTGTGGGTCGATATTGTCGGTAAGATAAAAATCTTTTTTATCGCCGTGCGCTTTTAGCAACATGGTGTGTATGCCGACAATAAATGGCAACACCCGATCACCTTGATAATTGGCATCAAACGCTAAAAATATGGCCTCAGTGCCTTGTTTATTATCGATTTCTTTAAATTTCCAATGGTGTTGTAACTCACCATCAAACACCCAAGCCACCATTTTATAGGCGTTGTCAGTAGTACTTTTGGCGAGCTGATTTGGGTTGCGCTTATACAGTTTTAGCATTAAATTTTTTAAGCTTTGGGTATTTTCTTCTAGCTCTACATCGGCCATGCGGTCAAAGTCATTTTTACCAAGTTGGTTGGCTGAGCTTCTATCGCCACGCTCTGGTATTGGTTTTCCTTCCATCGGGGTATTTATCGAGCATGCACAAGCAAGGCTGCAGACCAATACCCATAAGCGCTGCAGGGCGGTGGATTTAATCTTGGTTAAGGTCATGCTTTTTTTAACTGAGGTGTTTGAACAATTCTGGATTTTGGAAACAGCACGCTAAACGTACTGCCCACGCCAGTTTCGCTGCTGATTTCTAATTTGGCTTGATGGCGAATGAGAATATGTTTAACGATAGAAAGCCCTAAACCAGTGCCGCCTGTTTCGCGGCTACGGCCACGATCAACACGATAAAATCGCTCAGTCAGCCTTTCGATGTGGTGTTGCTCAATACCAACCCCAGTATCGCTTACTGCGAATATGGCTTGCTGGTTGTGCAAGCCCCAGCTAATTGATACTTCCCCACCTTTAGGGGTGTAGCGTACTGCATTGCTGACTAGATTGCTTAATGCACTTTGCAGTTCGTTTTGCGATCCAACAATGTTAAGCGTTTCATCAGTATCCAGCTTAATCAGATGTTTGGATTTGTACAGGCTTTGACTTAAGCCCAGTGCATCGTTTTGAAGTTGCTTGAGCAATTTACTCATATCAATTTCAATATTTTCTGGTTCCTCGGTGTTACTTTCAATTTTTGAGAGTGTCAGCAAATCCTCGATAATGCGCCGCATACGACTAGTTTGGTCTTGCATCATAGCAAAGTAATTTTTTATCGCGTCTGGCACTGCGCCTTGCATATCACCCAGCGTTTCTAAAAAACCGCCTACCACAGTCAATGGCGTTCTCAGCTCGTGCGAAACATTCGCAATAAAATCGCGCCGCATTACCTCTACTTTTTCCAGTTGAGTCATGTCACGACAAATCAATAATTTTTGCTTGGATCCAAATGGAATCAGTTGAATGTCGAAAATCACTTCAGGGTTTTGCCAAGATTTGAGCTTGAACGGCTCCATATAATCGTTGTTGTATAAGTAGGCAATAAAATGGCTATCCCGAATCAAATTGACAATTGGCAGGTTTTTATCGGTGCTTAGATTTAAGCCGAGTTGGTTTTCGGCATGCAGCGTACACCATTCTATTTCATTGCTGGCGCCGAGTATCACTAAGCCATCTGGAATCGCATTGGCAGTCAGCGTAAAACGTTCTAATGCTGAGCTTAATTGGGTTTGGTTTGCAATGTTATTGCGTTCGTATTGCAGTAATGTGCTAAAAACATCTTCCCAAACGCCTGAGCCTTCTGGGATTTTTTTTAAAATTGGGGTTTGAAACCAAATGTGTAATTGGTGTAGCCAAGCAATATGACTAATGAGATAGCCTAAAAGGCCAATTGAGAAAATCGATAGCGCAATAGTGACGCCGCTTATTAACCAAAAAAATAAACAGATTGCACTGAGTGCAAAAATGAATAAAGTAAATTTTAAGCGAATATCGGGCACAAATTAAGCTTTAATTAAATTAAAGCTTAATTATAGCCAGCTTCAGCTAATTTGAACTAACTTTGCTAACAGAGCTAACTTTCTTTAACCGCCGAAAAACGATAGCCCGAGCCGCGTACTGTTTGTATTAAATCTTGATGCTTTGAGATAGCAAGTGCATTGCGCAGGCGGCGAATATGCACATCGACTGTACGATCTTCTACAAACACGCGGTCGCCCCATACTTTATCTAGCAACTGGCTACGCGTGTGCACGCGTTCTGTATTGCTCATGAAAAAGTGTAACAATCTAAATTCAGTTGGCCCTAAGTCAATATTGACGCCATTACCAGAGGTGCGGTGGGTACTCGGGTCTAGCGTTAATCCTAATATTTCAATCGGGTCATCAGTCATTTGTGGTGCGCGCCGGCGAAGCACTGCTTTAATGCGTGCATTCAACTCGCGCGGACTAAATGGCTTGGTCACATAATCATCGGCACCTACTTCTAGGCCGCGCACTTTGTCGTACTCATCGCCGCGCGCGGTTAGCATAATAATTGGGATAGATTTGGTCAGCGCTTCCGATTTTAAGCGTCGAGCAAACTCAATGCCGCTCATGCCTGGCAGCATCCAATCGAGCAAGATTAAATCAGGCAAGGTGTTGCGTAGCAATTCTTGTGCATGCTCTACACTCAACGCGCGAATCGCATTGTGACCCGCTTGCGTAATGTTTAAAGCAAGTAACTCTTGAATTGCTGGTTCGTCTTCAACTACTAAAATATTAGCGGGCATAGTTTTACTCAATATTTAAACGTGTGCAAATTTTGTGGCTTTAATATGACATATTGATGACAAATTAACACTTTTATGATGACAATAGCTTAATGTTTCCCCTATACCTATGCAATAAATAGTTAACAAGGTTTTAAGATTTTCTGATGTCATTTTAGGTGCTTGTAATTGCCATTTTTCGCGTTTTATAACACTATGCGCTATAGCCTATATTCTATAAACAGTCGCTAATTTTTTGGAGCAGTCATGGCAAGTTTTTTATCAAAAGAGTACATCACCGCAAACCCCAATTTTAATCGCTGGCTGGTGCCGCCCGCTGCCTTGGCTATTCATTTATCTATCGGCATGGCCTATGGCTTTAGTGTGTTTTGGAAACCACTGGGCAATGCGCTAATTGGCTCTGATAACAAACCCTTAGCAGCCTGCGCTGCGGGCGCGACAACATTTGGTGATAAATTAGCAGGCACTGCGCGTGCGCTTACGGCCACCAATTGCAACTGGACACAATTTGATTTGGGTTGGATGTACACGCTATTTTTTGTATTACTCGGCTGCTCAGCCGCATTGTGGGGTGGTTGGTTAGAGCGTGAAGGCCCGCGGAAGGCTGGTCTGGTCTCCATGCTATGCTGGTGTGGCGGATTGCTTATTTCTGCCTACGGCGTATATGCGCACCAATTATGGCTGATGTGGTTAGGCAGCGGGGTGCTTGGTGGTATTGGGCTGGGGCTTGGTTATATCTCGCCTGTTTCAACGCTAATTAAGTGGTTTCCTGATAGGCGCGGCATGGCCACGGGCATGGCGATTATGGGCTTTGGCGGCGGTGCAATGATAGGCTCGCCTTTAGCCACCAAGCTCATGAGCTACTTTGCAACGCCAGGCAATGTGGGCGTTTGGCAAACCTTTGTAGTGTTGGCGGCGATTTATGCGGTATTTATGTTATGTGGGGCGCTGGGTTATCGTGTGCCACCCGTTGGCTGGAAGCCTGCCAATTGGACACCACCCGCGACCGCCAAAAATACCATGATTGCTGCGCGTCATGTGCATTTAAAAAATGCACATAAAACGCCGCAATTTTGGCTGCTATGGATAGTGCTTTGCATGAACGTTTCTGCGGGTATTGGCATTATTGGTGCAGCCGCGCCAATGTTGCAAGAGACATTTGGTGGTGCGCTGATAGGTCAGCCTGAGCTTGGGTTTGCCGATATTAAAAAAGATGAAGCCTTGACTGCCGCCGCTGCCGCGGTAGGCGCAGGCTTTGTAGGGCTGATTTCTTTATTTAATATTTTTGGCCGCTTTGCTTGGGCCACATCATCAGACAAACTGGGTCGTAAACGTACCTACTATATTTTCTTTATCTTGGGCGCGCTCATGTACTGTGCCGCGACATATGTGGCGGGCTTTAAATCGCTGGCTTTATTTGTGGCTTGCTTCGCGGTGATTGCCTCTATGTATGGCGGTGGATTTGCCACCATTCCTGCCTATCTAGCCGATATGTTTGGCACGCAGTTTGTGGGCGCTATTCATGGGCGCTTACTCACAGCATGGTCAACTGCAGGTATTTTAGGCCCTGTGGTAGTGAACTACATGCATGATACTCGGCTAGAGAAAGGCGTTTCGTTTGACCAAGTTTACGCACCTATATTTGTGGTGTTGGCGGGATTAATGGTGGTGGGTTTTATTGCCAATATGCTAGTGAAACCGGTGGCGGATAAGTATTTTATGACAGATGCAGAACTAGCCGAGGTGCATAAAATTAGCCACGAAAAAACCATGCAAAATCAAACCAAAGCCAGCACAGCAGTTAATGCAGCGCAACAGCACCCTGTATTGGTTAAATTAGCTTGGGCTGCTGTATTAATTCCAATTAGTTATGGCGTGTGGAGTACTGTACAAAAAGCATGGTCTTTATTTTCTTAAATTTCTTATTTTAAGGTGACTTTCTTAAAGTAATTTGGCTCAGCACTTTGGCTTAGTGCTTATGCTTAAAGTTAATGTTGGTTAACAATTTATGCCAGTGTAAATTTATGTCAGTTTAAATCGGGTAAAATAGCGTTTTAGCAGTTTCATAGAGAAAGCATTGAATAAAATTGTGAATAAAATAAACATTAATTTAGACGGCTCAGGCAAAAAAATCGGCATCGTGCAATCGCGCTTTAACAGTGATATAGGCGAGGGTTTACTGGCAGCCTGCCATGCAGAACTTATTAGGCTTGGTGTAAGGGCCGGAGATATTCGTGTGGCAACAGTGCCGGGCGCGCTAGAAGCCCCACTTATTTTGCAGCACATGGCATTGAGCGAAAACTATGATGCGTTGATTGCATTAGGCGCGATTATTCGCGGTGAAACCTACCACTTTGAAGTGGTTGCAAATGAATCGGCACGTGGCATTTCAGAGGTTCAATTGAACACGGGCGTGCCTGTGGCGAATGCAGTGTTAACGACTGAAGATGATGAACAGGCATTGGCACGCATGCTAATAAAAGGCACCGAGGCGGCACAAGTGGCGATTGAAATGGCTAATTTGGTTCGTTCATTGTGATAAACGGAGGCAACAGTGTGTCTGACTCAAAAACCGAAGTAAAACCAGTTAAAAAACCTAAGCTAAGCCAAAATCGTCGTAAGTCACGTGAGTTGGTGTTGAAGGCGGTATATCGCAGCATGATGAATGCTTCAGAAATTAAGGATATTGTTGCAGACGCAAAAGAAGATCCTGAATTCATTAAAGCAGACGAGACTTATTTCAAGCACTTGCTGGAAGGCGTCACTGGAAAAACTAACGAGTTAGATAGCCAGATTTCAGTATTTATTGATAGAAAAATAGAAGAATTAAGTCCCGTCGAACATTCGATTTTGCGAATTTCGGCGTATGAGCTGATGTTTGATATGAGCATTCCTTATCGCGTGGCGATTAATGAAGGTGTAGAGTTAGCTAAACTTTATGGTGGTGCTGATGGCCATAAGTACATTAATGGCGTACTCGATAAAGTGGCAGAAATAGCGCGGCCACAGGAATTTAGAAGATAAACCTGCCAATTTGGCAAGTATGAATATGTCTTATTTAAAAAAGATGGGCCTGTTATTTTGGATGTGAGTCATGCAGTAAAAGTAGCACGTGCAACTCATGTGGGCAGGTTGCGCGAACATAATGAAGACGCGGTTGCCAGCGATTTATCCATTGGATTGGTGTTATTAGCTGACGGTATGGGCGGCTATAAAGCCGGCGAAGTGGCAAGTGAAATTGCTGTATTGATGATTGCTGCTGAGATGACCGAAGCCATGCAATTGCAATCTAGCTTATCTAAAACTAAGTCTGATTTATTGCCAGAAACTGACATGCTGATAGATGCAGTAAAAAAAACCAATAAAGCAATTTATGAAATAGCACAGTTGCAAGCAGAATGCGCGGGAATGGGCACAACTTTGGTAGTGGGCGTATTTGCGGATAACAAACTTGTGCTGGGTCATATTGGGGATTCTCGCATGTATCGCTTGCGCGACGAATTGCTGATGCAGCTGACGGAAGACCATTCGCTAGTGCAAGAGCAGATAAATGCTGGCTTAATTACAACAGAACAAGCAAAAGTCGCCAGAAACAAAAATTTAGTGACACGCGCTTTGGGTATAGACCCCATGGTTGAGCTAGAATTGCAAGAAATTAGCGTGCAAGTGGGTGACACTTATTTATTATGCTCTGATGGCTTGACGGATTTAGTCGGTGATGAGGGAATCAGAAAAATTTTACTTGGGGCAAATGGCAACATTACCTACGCAGCAGAGCAATTGATAAATATAGCAAATGAACACGGTGGCTTAGATAATATTTCAGTAGTGATAGCAGCAATAGAAAAATCATTTAAAACTGAAAAAAACTGGATTAGAAAAATGTTAAAAGTAAAAACTGATTAAAAGTTAAACTTAATAATTAAAATACTTTTTAATGTTAAATAATGAGTTAAGGTTGGATTATGGCAAAGTTACAATTTTCGTTAGATGGCAACGCTTTGGGCGAATACGAGCTCAATAAGGAGCGTACTACCATTGGGCGCCGTCCTGTGAACGATATTCATATTGATAACTTAGCCGTAAGTGGTGAGCATGCTGCTATCACAACTATTGGTAATGATTCGTTTTTAGAAGACTTGAACAGTACCAATGGCACCTTAGTGAACAATAAGCTTATCAAAAAACATGTGTTACATCACAACGACGTGATTGAGTTTGGTAAATATCAATTGCTTTACATCAACCCAGCGCAAGCTAACACGCCTGCTAATCATGGCGGGTTTGAAAACACGGTGGTGATGCGGCCTGCAAAATTGAAACTGGTTGCGTCTGAAGCCAGCGAATCTGAAGCCAGTGAAATAGTAGAGGAAACGCTAAGTTTGCCCACCACGATAGCAGTTGAAAAAGACCCTGTAGAGTCTGAGCTAAGCAGTTCAGTCGGCGCTGCTCCAGCAGACAACAACGCTAAAATGGGTCGTTTGCAGATGTTAAATGGTGCAAATGCAGGCCGTGAGTTAGTCTTAAACAAAGCTTTAAATACTTTAGGCAAACTTGGCACACAGGTAGCAGTCATCACTAAGCGATCACAAACTTATTTTATTACACATGTAGAAGGTGACAATCTACCACTCGTGAATGACCAAAAAATTGGACTACAAGCCCATGCGCTTAATGAAAATGATGTGATTGAGATGGCCGGCTTAAAAATGAAGTTCTTGCAAGGCTAGCAGTCCAATTAATGTCTAGCTTAAACTTGCTAAATCAACTTGAACGGCTAAACAGTATAGGCGTTGCGTTATCTGCTGAGCACGACAACAATCGCTTGTTAGAAACAATTTTATTGGGCGCTAAAGAGCTCACCAATGCCGATGGCGGCACGTTATATTTGGTGACTGAAGACAATAAACTCAAATTTGAGATTATGCGTACACTTAGTTTAAATATTGCGATCGGCGGTTCTACTGGCAAAGAAATTGCCTTTCCACCATTGTCGATATACCTCGATGACGGCGCGCCCAACACCAATATGGTGGCGGCTTACAGCGTGGTAAATGCTAAAACGGTGAACATTGCGGATGCTTATTTAACCGAAGGTTTTGATTTTTCTGGCACACGTAACTTTGATGAGAAAATGGGTTACCGCTCAAAATCATTTTTAACAGTGCCAATGAAAAATCATGAAAATGAAATTATTGGTATTTTGCAACTAATCAATGCCATTGACCCAGTCACCAATCAAATCATTGCGTTTTCTGAGTCGCATCAGCGCTTGGTGGAATCGTTGGCCTCGCAGGCTGCGGTAGCACTCACCAACCATAATTTAATCGCAGGGTTAAAACATTTATTCGAATCTTTCATTAAGTTAATTGCGGATGCGATTGACGAAAAGTCCCCTTATACCGGTGGGCATTGTCAGCGCGTGCCGGAGCTGACAATGATGTTAGCAAACGCGGCGATTGCGACGAGCGAAGGCCCGCTAAAAGATTTCACTATGAGTGAGAAAGAAATCTATGAGCTAAGTATTGCGGCTTGGTTGCACGATTGTGGCAAGGTAACAACGCCAGAATCGGTGATGGATAAAGCGACAAAACTGGAAACTATTTTTGATCGCATCCATTTGGTAGATCATCGTTTTGAATTACTCAAAACGCAGCGTGAAAATACCTATTTACATAAAATGATATTGGCTGCCAATGGGAAACCCGCCAATATTAAGCAGATGACGCATGATATTAACGTCATTAAAAAGCAACTAGATGACGACAAAAACTTTATTCGTAAAGTGAATTTTGGCACTGAGTTTATGAAGCCAGAAGATATACAGCGCGTTAAAGAGATTGCCAAGTATGAATATAAGAATGATTCTGGCCAATCAGTAAAATTTTTAACTGAGAACGAAGTGTACAACCTGACTATTGAGCGCGGCACTTTAACGCCTGAAGAGCGCATGGTGATTAACAACCATATTGTCGTCACCATTAACATGCTAGAAGCGTTGCCTTACCCCAAAGATTTGCGCCGTGTGCCAGAATACGCTGGCGGTCACCATGAGCGGATGGATGGCAAAGGTTACCCAAAAGGTCTTACTAGAGATCAGATGTCGATACCCGCGCGCATGATGGGGATAGCCGATATTTTTGAGGCGCTCACCTCAAAAGATAGGCCTTATAAAAAAGCCAAGACATTATCTGAAACCTTAACTATTTTAGGCAAAATGCGCTTAGATAATCATATCGACCCTGATATTTTTGATTTATTTATTCGTGAAAAAATCTATTTACGCTATGCTGAAAAGTACTTAGAAGCTGAGCAAATTGACGAGGTAGATGTGGCAAAAATTCCAGGTTTTCAGCTACATTAAAGCTGGTGTGCTTAAGGTAAGTCTTGAGTAAATTTTTTAGCAGCTTGAATCAATTTAGACAAATTTCTTGCGTTAACTCCATGAAAAAATAGACCGCTGGGCGCTAAACGAGCATTTGGCCCAACGTCGCAATATCCCATACAGGGCGATGCTTCAATTTCAATCGCAATATTTTTTTTTGCTATTTCTATTTTTAGTGTTTCCAACACTCTTTGACTATCGCGCGCCGCGCATGAAGGGTTGTTAGGGTTAGCGCGAAAGTTAGTGCACACAAATATTTTTTTATTCATGAAGTTATATTTGTTGCACTTAAGCTAAAGCCTGCGAGAATGACAGCCATCAGCGTTTAACATTAAATAACTGCCTTGTTCGTACCAATCGCCTAGCACAACCCGCTTGCATGCATGTCCTGCAAGCAAGTATTCGTGCACCTTAGGCCGATGCGTGTGACCATGAATAAATAGTGGTGGGTAATCGTATTGTTTAAGTAAATCTTCTACGGCGTCAGTATTAACATCCATAATCTGCATCGATTTAGTCGATTTCTCTTGCTCACTCTTAACGCGCAATTGCTCAATATAATCAATACGATTTTCTAAAGGCTGACTTAGAAACTGGTTTTGCCAAGTTTGGCTACGAACTTTAGTTCTAAAAGTTTGATAGTCAATATCGTCTATGCACAGCGCATCGCCATGGCTAAGCAGCACTGGTTTGCCATATAACGAGATTAAGCTGGGGTCGGGCAGTATGGTGATGCCTGTTGCATTAGCAAAATCAGCGCCGATTAAAAAATCGCGATTGCCGACCATAAAAAACACTGGAGTGGTTTTGGTAAGGCTGCGAAGCCCATGGATACTGGCCAGCAGGCCAGTCATTTCGGTGACACCATTTTCAATGGCATCGTCACCCGCCCAATATTCAAATAAATCACCCAAAATATACAGGGCTTGGGCTTTGCTGGCAGTGCGCTCTAAAAATTGAATAAACGCGCTAGTAATGTGCGGGCGAGAATCACATAGGTGCAAATCAGAAATAAATAAGCAGTGACTCATGCCCAGTTGTTGCTAGATAAGCGCAACTTTTTCGATG
>JANMBK010000226.1:0-4774 GCA_031360365.1 Methylophilaceae bacterium | reverse complement strand
GATTGATGATTTAGTGGCTGATGGCACATTATCTGGTGGCATGCTGCCAAAAATTGGCTCTGCGCTTGATGCCGCAAGAAGTGGTGTAAAAAGTGTGCATATTATTGATGGACGGGTTGAGCATGCGCTGCTATTAGAAGTACTGACTGATGAAGGCGTTGGTACGCTGATTAAAGCCAAGTAATTCCAGCTCTCATTTCATTGCCAATACAGTGTTGACTGCCTCAAAACTTCGTTGCCGTATAACCCATACTGCTCGCCTCAGTTTTTCGTTGTTGCCTTGTCTTGGCTTCAAACTGAGGCTGGAATAAATGTCTAGTAAGGTTTGGGTGTTCGACCTTGACGACACCCTCCACAACGCCTCTGCACACATTTTTCCTGTGATGAATCGCGCCATGACGCAATACATCATGGACGAACTTAACCTAGATGAAACTGAAGCGCACCAGTTACGCCAGCATTATTGGCGCATTTACGGCGCCACGCTAAAAGGCCTGATACGTCACCATGGCATAGACGCATACCATTTTCTAAAACAAACGCATGCTTTTATGGATTTACCCAATATGGTGATTCAAGTGAAGCGTTTGCGTAGCCTTATTAATAGACTACCTGGGCGTAAGTGTGTGTTTACTAACGCACCGCGCGAATATGCCATACGTGTGCTGCAATTAATGGGCATTGATGATTGTTTTGAGTTGGTATTTAGTGTGGAAAGTACAAAATTTCACGCAAAACCCTCTGTACGTGGCTTTAAAATGCTGCTTAAAACCTTAAAAGCCAACCCTAAACATTGCATCATGCTAGAAGACAATTTGCCTGCATTGATGACAGCAAAACGCCTTGGCATGCAAACGATTTGGGTAACCAAAAAACTGCAAAAACCGAATTTTGTGGATTTTAGAGTTAATTCAGTGTTAGCGCTTACTCACCTTACTCGCTCACCTTAAGCTATAATAAAATTATAAATAAAAAAGATTGAAAATTAAGGGGAATATCATGGCAACCGACACCAAAATAAGCCGCAAGCAGCAGATATTAGAAACACTCGCCAAAATGTTAGAGCAGCCAAAACGCGAGAAAATCACCACCGCATCCCTCGCCGCCAGGCTTGATTTAAGCGAAGCCGCGCTGTACCGCCACTTTGCCAGCAAAGCGCAAATGTTTGAAGGCTTAATTGATTTTATCGAACTTTCAATTTTTGGCGTCATTAACAAAATCACCACTGATGAAAAAGATGGCGCAAAACAAGTACAACTGATTGTGAGTATGTTGCTTAAATTTGCTGAGAAAAATCCTGGTATGACGCGCGTACTGATTGGTGATGCGCTGGTGAACGAGGAAGAACACCTGCAAACACGCATTAACCAGCTTTACGATAGATTAGAAGCTTCGCTCAAACAAAGCCTTAAAATTGCCGTGGCCAGTTCTGGCAAAAAAATCATGCCAGAAGCGCAAGCTAACTTGCTGATTTGCTATGTGATTGGCCGCTGGCACCAGTTTGCTAAAAGTGGCTTTAAGCGTAATCCAACCAATCTGGCACAGCAGCAATTATTTAACATGATTTAATTAAAATGGGAGACCACTTTGTCCCTAAATATTACCTTAAAGGATTCTGTCCAGATTTTGGAAAATCAATTTGGGTCTTTGATAAAAAAGAGAATGTCAGTTACCAAACACAAGTAAAAAGCACAGCTAATCAAACCAACTTTTATGCGAATTATTTAGAAAAGCATTTGACAGAGGAAATTGAAATTCCTGCAAATGTAGTACTTTCTAGGATTTGGGATAAACAATTATTGAGTCATAGCGAAAAATTAGTTTTCTCTCAATACATTTACAAACTTATAAAAAGAGTACCTAAAGGAAAAGGAAAAATTGAGTCTTTAATTCCTGATGTAGCTTTAAGTCTAAATAAAGAGCTACATCAGGAAATTGACAGTTTGGTAAAAGAATATCCTAGTTATTCTGAAATAGCCTTACAGAGAAAAGCTGAAATAGACTCAATTTTACAAAATAGGTTGAATGGTACTAAAACAAATGAAATATGGCATCAAACGATATTAGCTGATAGCTCGAATTTTATTAATCTGTTGAGTTCAATGAAATGGATTTTTTGGGTTCAAAATAATGGCACATTTCTAACAAGTGACAACCCAGTTTTCTTTTTTGAAAGTCTTGGTATCGCCAACCAAAACTCTGAACTATCATTCCCAATAACTAGCAACATAACGTTATGGACAACATGGCGTGAGGATGCCGTAGAAGGTTATAAAACTCCAAACCCAGCCACAATAAAAGAGTTCAATAGGCGAACGGCATCAAATTGTAGTAGATTTATATTTTCACAAAATAATGAAAAATGGATTCAATCATTCATTTCTAAATCAACATTCCATCTCAATAGAATAATATAACCCGACTTGTTTTTACAACCGCAAGGGTTGTCCCCGCAGAATATACCAGCTAAAGCTAGTTATTCATGCATGAAAGCTACTGGATTCCGTATCAAGTACGGAACGACAAAATCGCATGTTTTACCACTTCTAGCCTTGCCTCAAACACCGCTGCTTTAATTTTTTCAGGCTCTGTATGCTGTTTTGCAATTGCGCCAGCATCCACTGTTAATGAGGCTTGCAGGGCATGCTGTATTAAGGCTGTTTCTACTAATTCGCAATTTTCCAATCCCGCTCTACCACGGCTATCACACTCGCAGGTTTTTAAAAAATCGTTGAACCGCTCAGGCTGCCGAAACGCATCTAACTCAATTAAAAACTCTAGCAAAGTATCTGCTCGCATTTTTGATGCTTGATGCAATTTGCCATGAAACTTAGCCACCATCACAGCCAATTCTTTGCAATCATTTGGTACACGCAATCTTTTACAAACGTCTTTAAGTAATTGCACACTGCGTGCTTCGTGACCGATATGACGTGGTAAAATATCAGTAGGTGTAGTGCCTTTGCCAAGGTCGTGCACCAGCGCGGCAAAGCGGATAGGTAAGTTAAAGTTTTGCTTAGCAGCGTAATCAATCACCATCATCACATGCACGCCGGTATCAATTTCTGGGTGATATTGTGGCGGTTGAGGCACACCCCATAACTTATCCAACTCTGGCAGAATTTTTTGCAGCGCAGCACAATCTCGTAGCACATCGAACATTCTTGAAGGTTTTGCTTCCATCAAACCTCGACTTAGCTCTTGCCAAACACGCTCTGGCACCAACGCATCCACCTCGCCGTTTTGCACCATTTGGCGCATTAATGCTAAGGTTTCTGGTGCAACAGTAAAGTCGGTAAACCTGGCAGAAAAACGTGCTGCACGCAGAATTCGCACCGGGTCTTCTAAAAATGCCGCGCTCACATGGCGCAAGATTTTGGATTGTATATCTGCGCGGCCATTGTGCGGGTCTATCAAAACGCCTTCCGGTGATTTTGCGATGGCATTAATCGTAAAATCACGGCGCGCTAAATCTTCTTCTAATGTCACATCTGGTGCGGCATGCACCGCAAAGCCTTTGTAGCCCGTCCCGGTTTTGCGCTCAGTGCGCGCTAGCGCATATTCCTGGTGCGTTTTGGGGTGTAAAAATACTGGGAAGTCTTTTCCGACTGGCCTGTAACCCGCATCCAGCATGGCTTGTGGCGTGGCACCTACTACTACGTAATCATGATCTTTTACAGCTAAGCCTAGCAGCTCATCACGCACCGCACCGCCTACGCTATAGATTTGCATAACGTTGAGTTATCTTTTCTTATCTGCGCGCATTAATGGCGCGGCCTGCGGCTGCGCGAAAGCCATCGTAGAGCGAACGTGGGCTGGTGTCGAGCAAATATTCTGGCACCACCACATCTAACGCCGTTGGCGCCACATTAAGCTCGGCAGCCATTGGCTGTGCGGTAATATTATCGACTTGCATCGAGCGAATATTATCGCGTGTCATTAGCTTAATCGGCATCAGCTCCAGCATGAAACCTTGCGCCATAGACAGTGTATCGTTTAGGCCAATAATCGGCCGTTGCTTGCCTAAAATATCCATTACTTTTTGTACTATCTGGCGCAAAGTGTAAGTATTTGGGCCACCTAAGTCATAGCTTTTACCATAAGTCCTCGTATTTTCTAGCGCATTCAAAAAACATTGCGCCACATCTTCTACCCAAATGGGTTGAAACTTAGCGTTAGGTTTTGCCAACGCAATCACCGGTAAAAACTTTACCAAATTGGCAAACATAGTTAAAAAACTATCACCACGCCCGAATATTACCGATGGCCTAAAAATGCTGATATCGAGTTTTTTATTATATTCATTCACCGCCGCCTCGCCAGCTGCTTTACTTTTTAAGTAGGCACTAGGTGCATTATTACTGGCTTGCAGAGCACTCATATGAATAAGCCTTGCAATGCCAAGCTCATCACATAGTTGCGCCACACGGCGTGGCAATTGATGATGAATTTTCTCAAAGCTATTTATACTTGTTTCGTGCAAAATTCCGACTAAGTTAATCACCGCATCGCTGTCTTTTAGTGCATCTTTTAGCGCATGATTATTGGCAATATCGCATTCGACTACTTGCACATTCGGTAGCAAAATCAAATGTTTGGCCGCTTCACGTCTGCGAGAAAGCACCTTAATTTGGTAACCCGCTTGATCTAACTTGGCGACTAAAGCACTGCCAACAAAGCCAGCGCCGCCTATGAGGGTAATATTTTTAATTGTCATTTAATTGATTAACTATGCATGTTTATTCAGCAGAAATCGCTTGCTCCGTGTCTGGCA
>JANMBK010000205.1:0-3501 GCA_031360365.1 Methylophilaceae bacterium | reverse complement strand
GCCGGCACCATAATATGCACCACAATGTCGTTTAAATCTACCAGCACCCATTCGCCATCTTTTTCGCCCTCTGTGCCACGAATGTCATAACCTTTTTCTTTTATTTTCTCGCGTACGTTATCGGCAATCGCTTTAGCTTGGCGGCTAGAGGTAGCGCTAGCCACAATCATATAGTTGGTGAGGTTGGTAAGTTTACGCACATCCATCACCGTAATATCAAAGCCTTTAATATCCTCAATCGCGTCGATGACGGCTTGTTTCATGGTTTCTAAATATTCTGCTTCCACTTTTGCTAAGTTTGCTTGTACTTTATCTAAATCTTTTTTGTCTAAATCTTTGGTCATTTATGCGGCCTGTGCTGGAATGCTGTTACGTTGAGATTGTATGCGATTGTGATTGTCTACATACACAAGTTTGGGGTGTAAGGTTTGTAGCTCTAGCTCGTTATAACTGGCATAACTGGCAATTATGATAATGTCATTGGGCTGCGCCTTATGCGCTGCTGCACCGTTAACCGAAATAATACCAGAGTGTCTCTCGGCACGAATCGCGTAGGTGCTAAATCGCTCGCCGTTACTGACGTTGTAGATGTGAATTTGCTCGTACTCGCGAATATCAGCGGCCTCTAATAGCAATTCGTCAATGGCACAACTGCCTTCATAGTGCAGCTCGCTATGCGTCACGTGCACGCGGTGTAGCTTAGATTTCAATAAGGTTCTTTGCATAGTTTGTCTTGAAGGTACTTGTCTTGCAAGTGATTGTCTTAAAAGTGTCGTAGGCGCTAATTATAATATAATCAATCGCTTAAGCGAAATTGTATATTATCAATTAAGCGTGTTTTGCCACCTGTTTTGTTGAAGATTTTGGCTGCAGCCAGCACTACTAAGTCTTTATCTTGTGGTTTGGCGGTTTGCAGCGTTGTTGATGAGCGTACCGAGATGTAATCGACATCCCAGCCTTGCTGGGTAAGGGTTTTTATAGCGGTATTTTCAAGTAGTTCAAAATTAGAATCACCATTAACAATGCTTGCTTCAATGCTCTGCAAGGCGCTATTTAATTGGCTTGCAGCGGCACGCTGCCTATCATTTAAATAGCTGTTTCGCGAGCTTAATGCCACACCGTTGGCTTCACGCACTGTCTCTCCTGCAATAATGTCGATGGGCAAATTAAATTGCCGAACCATTTCTTTAATGATAAATAGTTGCTGAAAATCTTTTTTACCAAACACAGCAATATTAGGCTGTGCTGTATTGTAAAAAACCAGATTAAATAGCTTCATCACCACTGTTGCTACACCGGCAAAATGGCTTAAGCGTGTGGCGCCACAAAGCACGTTGGCAATAGGTGGCGGCATAATGGTCATGCTTTGATTCAAGTTGTTGCAGTCATAGTCGGCGTATATTTCAGTCACACTAGGAGCAAATACAGTATCGCAGCCCGCTGCTTTTAGTTTTTCGCAATCCGCTTCTAAAGTGCGAGGATAGGTGCTTAAATCTTCAGTTGGGCTAAACTGCAATGGGTTTACAAAAATGCTCACCACGACAAAGCTAGCGCGTTGTTTGGCTAAATCCACCAAGTGAATGTGCCCCGCGTGCAAATTGCCCATGGTAGGAACAAAACCAATGCTTGAGCGGTTTTTAAGAGTGGTGCGAAGCTCAGCAACCGTATGAATAATTTGCATGACGCTATTTTAACGCAGATAGTTATGTTTAAATATTATGTTTATTATTTTGTTTTTAACTTGTTAGGCTTATATGCGCCACTTATCATTAGTAATACTCAGCTTAACTTCACTAATTGCATGCAATAAAACCGAGGCGCCAGAGGCCAATATCCATGCGCCTTCTGGCGTGCCTGTTAAAATATCAAATAGCTTGCAAGACGGCACTTATTGTTTTAGTAAGTTGTTCAATCAAGATGTCACCGACGTTCGGCTGATCATTTTAGACAGCGCAGTCACAGGCAAAATGGATTGGGTTCCTTACCAAAAAGATAGCGCGCGTGGCACCCTGCAGGGCTCTAAAAACGCGGCAGGCGAGCTAGATTTAATGTACGACTATATGATTGAGGGCAACCAACAAACAGAAACCAAAATAATGAAAATTGAAGATGGAAAATTATTGATAAAAGTAGGTGAGTTGCTAGACCCAAAAAGCGATGGAAATTTGGTTTATAAAGAGGTAACTCAAGCCAAATTTTCAGAGGTGTTAGAGCCAGTCGAGTGCAAATAAGTTAGTAACTGTGTTGTGCAGCAGGAAAGCTTTTATCTTTAACCGCTTTCACATAAGCAGCCACTGCGTTCTGTACGCTCGCATTTCCATTGATAGCGCTATCTTGTAAAAAATTACGCACAAATCTTGGATTTTTAAACTCTCCGGGGTGTTTGCTAACAGCGCCAGTGTAAACACCCAATAAATCTTGTAAAACAAGCACTTGACCACTGCAATCAACGCCAGCGCCTATGCCAATCGTCGGGCAATTGATACTTTCGGTAATTTGCTTGGCCAGTGCTGCAGGCACCATTTCTAGCAGCACAAAACTGACGCCAGCTTCTGCCATTTCCTGCGCGTCTTTTAAAATCTGCGCTGCACTTTCATCTGTGGTGCCTTGAATTTTGTAGCCACCGAGCTGATTCACCGATTGTGGAGTAAAGCCCAAATGTGCACACACGGCAATGCCGTGCTGCACCAAATAGCGCGCGGTTTCTACGCGTTTACCGCCACCTTCAAATTTCACCATATGCGCACCACTTTTCACTAGCCACAGCGCATTTTTATAGGCAGCTTCGTTATCTTGCTCGTAACTACCAATCGGCATGTCCGCCATAATCACTGTATTAGGCGCGCCGTTTTTTACCATTTTGGTATGATAAGTCATGTGGTGCATGCTCACATTCAGCGTGTTTTCTGCACCTTGCAACACCATGCCCAGCGAATCGCCCACTAGCAATATATCTACTCCTGCGTACTCCATCAGTTTAGAAAAAGTGGCGTCGTAACAGGTGAGCATGGCAATTTTTTCGCCATTTTTTACTTTGTTTTGAAGATTTTCTAGCAAAATATTCGCTACCAAGTGCTATTCAAAGTTCGGGTTAAAGTATTCGCGGCTACTTTTAATTTGGCCTATGCGTTCAATCAGCAAATCTAGTGCGCTTGCGTCTTTGATAATATTCAATTTTTCGTTATTTACAATCAACACCGGCGAGGCATCGTAGGTGTGAAAAAACTCACTATAGGCATCAGCCAAACGCTCTACATATTCATGCGGAATTTCTTGCTCGTAACTAATATTACGCTCCTCAATGCGCTCCACCAGTGCATCCACAGGCGTTTGTAGGTACACAATTAAATCTGGCCGTGGCGATTTTAATTGCAAATGAGAATAAATTTGGTGATACAGCGCGTATTCTTCATCGTCTAAATTGAGTCGTGCAAATAGCGGATCTTTATCTAAAAAAAAGTCTGCCACCGTGGGCTGCCTAAACATATCGCGCTGCGTCAT
>JANMBK010000099.1:0-9870 GCA_031360365.1 Methylophilaceae bacterium | reverse complement strand
GCATGCTCAAGCTCTTGCCCGCTGGCGGCGCCATCTTCGCAATCGCAAGTAATATCAAAAACCGCGCCAATGCTATCTTGCAGACTTAATGCTTTTAAGATGAGTTTTTCGCTACCGGCAAAATGTTCGCAGGCAGGGATGAGTGGAAACGGTTTTTCGCCACCGAATAAAGCGTCATTTGGATGTGCCATTACTGTTTTCCTCTACGTGGCATGAGCACGGTGTAATCTAAATCTAACACTACATTAGGGTGGTAGCCATTTTCAGTTTTGATATTGTCTATATCGCCTGCGGGCATATTTTTTATTCCCACCATGCGTAAACGTAATGTACCAACTTCACTACGTTCAGGTAACTCCCAAGCGTCTAACACTTCTGTGCGCGTATATATCGTATCGCCCGCGAAGCTTGGATTAGCATGCGTGCCAGCATTAATGGCTAATATAGAAATCGCATTTTCTAGACCTTCATAACTCAATGCACGGCATATGGAAATGACTACGCCGCCGTACACTAAGCGTTGACCAAAGCTTGACGTTTTCATTAAGTAATCGTCAAAATGCAAGCGCGCGTTGTTTTGATAAAGGCGAGTAGCAAGCGAATGCTCGGCAGGGTTAATCGTCATGCCTGCTGCATGGTTTATGCTTTCGCCAACTTGATAGTCTTCCCAGAAGTACTGCCCGCCAGTAGCTTTAGCATCAAAGTTTGCGCCAGAAAAATTACTGGGTATGTGTAAGTTTTCAGGCGCAACAAAGGTTGGTAAAGTTGGAACAACTGTTACAGGTGCAGGGCCTTCTAAATTGTTTTTATGAATCATCACCCAGCGCACCCAACTCAATACGGGTTCGCCGCGCTGATTATTGGTAGTCGAGCGCACCCAAACTACACCACTTTTACCGTTTGAGTTTTGTTTTAAACCAATGACTTGGCTAGATGTGGAGAGGGTATCGCCTACAAACACAGGCTGCAAAAAGCGCACATCAGCATAGCCTAGATTTGCCACGGCATTCACCGAAATGTCTGGCACAGTTTTGCCAAACCCAATATGAAAAGCGAGCAAATCATCTACGGGGGTGCAAGGAAAACCATTATTGGCATAACCTAAACTTTGCGCAAATGGCGCACTACAAAACAGAGGCTGGCGCGCACCATAGAGCCCAATGTAGAGCGCACAATCACCTGCTGTAATAGTGCGTGGCGTGGCGTGCTGAATCACTTCATTTAGACTAAAGTTTTCAAAAAAACGACCTGCACTCACTTTTTGAGAGTTAATTTTACTGGTCATATGTATTCTTCTTCTAATTCAGCAATCATGTCGTGCAGTTTTAATAAGCGTTCAGCAGCTTTAATATGATGGTGTTCTACCAATCTATCGTTGACAACAACCGTGCCCAAGCCTTTTTCATTGGCGTTTTTGAGGGCTTGAATAATCGTGCGCGCATCGTTAACCTCGCTACTTTTAGGCGTATAGGCATCATTGCTGTAAGCAATTTGCGATGGCGAAACTAGCGTTTTTCCATCAAAGCCTAAATCGCGACCTAAGCGGCACGCATATTCAAATGAATGCATATTTTTAAAATCACTGGTAATACCATCAACAACGCAGCGGCCATATGCTCGCGCAGCTAAAATTACCATTGAAAGCGCAGTTAAAATCGCACTTTGCTCATGCGTCACACGTGCGTGTAATTGTGAGGTTAAATCCGAAGTTGCCATCATCATACAAACAATTCGATCAGAAGCTGCGGCAATTTCTTTAACGTTTAACACCGCAATTGGGCTCTCTATCATCACCATGATAGGCATGTGGCTACCACCAGCTGCATCTAATAATTTAAGTGCAGTGTGCACATGTTCGGCGGATTCAATATTCGGAAAAAGTATGGCATCTGCACCGATATTAGCCACTGCTTTAATGTCATCGTGGCCCCAAATGGAGTCAAGATTATTGACGCGCACAATCACTTCTCTTGCACCATAGCCACCTTTTTTAACTGCAGCTACTATATTAATGCGCGACTCAATTTTGGCATCTATTAAGATTGGATCGCCAAGGTCAAGTATTACTGCATCTGCTGGCAAGGTGCGTGCGCGATCTAAATAGTGCTGATTGCAGCCTGGCACATACAGCGCAGAGCGTCGTGGGCGAAAACAATGTTCCATATCGTTATCTTAATTATAGTAAGTTACAGTGATTATATAGATGGCTTTCTAAAACTGTCAACAAATATCTTATGTCTTATATAAGATATAAAACACTAGACTATTTTTAATGAGTATGTTTTAATTTGTTATATATCTTTTTTGTAACTGTAACAACGCAAAACAATGATGGTAGATAAAATACATAACGCACCAAACTATAGGCCGCTCTACGACCAAATTAAAGTGCTGCTCACACAGAGTTTAATTGGCGGTGAATGGCGACCAGGTGAGATGATTCCAAGTGAAATAGACTTGGCTGGGCGCTACAAAGTAAGCCAAGGCACGGTACGTAAAGCAATTGATAGTTTGGCGGGTGAGAATATTCTAATTCGCCGTCAAGGTAAAGGCACGTTTGTTGCTACACACAATGAAGAGGGCATTAAACTACGCTTCTTGCGCCTGACTGCTGTGGATGGTCACAAAGAAGCACTGAATAATGAGCTCATTAGTTGCACCAAATCTAAAGCCGATAACTATATGGCAAAAATTTTAGAACTTAAAGCTGGCGCAGCAATCATTGACGTAAAGCGTTTGTTGACGTTTTCTGGCAGGCCGTTGATATATGACCACATTATTGTACCTGCAGCGCCATTTAAAGGCTTAAATAGCACGCGAATAGAAGATAACAAAGGCTCTATGTACAGCATGTACGAGACAGAGTACGGCATTCGCATGATACGTGCTGAAGAGCGACTAACCGCAGTGGCAGCAAGTGGCGATGTAGCTGAGGCGCTCAATTTACAGCTAGGCGCACCATTGCTAAGCATCGAGCGGGTTTCTTACACTTATGGTGATAAGCCCATGGAGTGGCGATTGGGACTGTGTTTGACCGATGACCATCATTACATGTCTGAGTTGGAATAAAAAAAGTAATTTCAAAGAAAGCAATTTCAAAGAAAGTAAAGTATGGATGACCTAAAAAAACGTGCGCTGGATTATCACCAATTTCCGATTCCTGGCAAATTGAGCGTGGAGTCATCCAAACCTTGTGCAACACAAGATGACTTATCATTAGCTTACACGCCAGGTGTAGCTGAGCCCGTGCGCGAGATTAATGCGAACCCTGCAAACGCTTACAAATATACCAATAAAGGCAACTTAGTTGCGGTGATTACCGATGGTACGGCTGTTTTAGGCCTAGGCAATATGGGTGCGCTTGCTAGCAAACCTGTAATGGAGGGTAAGGCTGTATTGTTTAAACGCTTTGCGGGTATTGATGTCTTCGATATTGAAGTGAATGCAGCAAGCCCAGACGAGTTTATTCAAACAGTGGTAAATATTGCACCTACTTTTGGCGGTATTAATTTAGAAGACATTGCTGCGCCACATTGTTTTTATATTGAAAATGAGCTTAAAAAACGCTTAGATATTCCAGTTTTCCATGATGACCAACATGGCACCGCAGTGATTGTAGCGGCAGCATTATTGAATGCATTAGAGTTGCAAGGTAAAACGCTGCCTACAGCAAAAATTGTATTTCTAGGCGCAGGCGCGGCAGGTTGTTCATGTGCAAAACTCTTAAAATTAATGGGCGCGACTAATGTGACGATGGTGGATAGAACGGGCATAATAGATAGTAATCGCGCTGATTTGCATGACAATAATCGTGAGCTTGCAGTTGTGCCAAGCGACAATAAAACACTGGCTGATGTGATGCCTAATTGTGACGTATTTATTGGTGTTTCAGCTAAGAATGCGTTAGACGCAAGCTTAATAAAAAGCATGGCGAAAAACCCGATTATTTTTGCGCTTGCCAATCCTGATCCTGAGGTGTTGCCAAGCGTCGCACATGCTATTCGCGATGATATTTTAATGGCGACAGGCCGCAGTGACTTTCCCAATCAAGTCAATAATGCCTTATGTTTTCCGTATTTGTTCCGCGGCGCCCTGGATGCGAAAGCGACAAAAATTACCGAAAAAATGAAAATTGCTGCAGCGCATGCCTTAAGTGAACTAGCTCGCGAGCCAGTGCCTGCCGATGTGTTGCAGGCATATAACTTAACCGAACTCAAATTTGGTAAGGGCTATATTATTCCTAAGCCTTTCGATAAGCGTTTATTGGCAAGGGTTTCGGGTGCAGTAGCAAAAGCAGCAACAGAGTAAGCATTTAATTAATATGCAAAAAAATCAACCCCCAAATAAGCCAAAGTATAGGCCTAAGAACCTTAACTTATTCACAATTCGCTTACCTATTAACGCGGTGGTGTCTATCTTGCATCGTGCTTCTGGGGTTGGTTTGTTTTTATCTATCCCATTGATTTTATTAGCCATCCAGTTTTTAGTTCACTCAGAAGCATCATACCTAGCGCTTACATACTGGCTAGATACTTGGTTTGTAAAGCTGATTTTAATTGGTTTGGCTTGGGCGTTTTTTCATCATTTTTTTGCAGGCATTCGACATTTATTACAAGATATTCATTGGATGACGTCACTCAATAATGCGCGGCTTTCTAGCAAAATTTTACTTTGGTTAGTGAGTATTGCTACGGTCATTTTTGCAAGGTCCATTTGGTAGGTTATTTGGTAATTTAATCATGATTTTACAGCTTTTAACCCACAAATACCCTGGCATGCGTTTATGGCTGACACAGCGTCTAAGCGCGCTGGTAATGGCGGCATATATTGTATTGCTACTTGTCTTATTAGCCATTATGAGGCCTGTAGGTTTTGCTGCATGGCATGCATTTGTTGTACCTATTTGGTTTCAGTTATTAACTTTAATCTTTTTTATATGCCTATTTGTGCATGCATGGCTAGGCGTGGCCGATGTGTTAAAAGACTATGTGTTTAACAAAACGCTGCGCGCTTATATGCAAATTGTGGTGGATGCCGCATTAGTTGCTTACCTTTTTTGGTTAATGTTTATATTGTGGAATATTTAGAGAATGGCTTTAACAATTCATAAATTTGATGCGGTGATTATTGGTGGTGGTGGTGCGGGCTTGCGCGCGGCGCTGCAATTAGCAGAAGCTGGTGTCAAGGTCGCGGTGTTATCTAAAGTGTTCCCCACTCGCTCACACACTGTGGCGGCGCAGGGCGGTATTGCAGCGGCGCTAGGTAATGTGGCCGAGGATAAATGGCTGTGGCACATGTACGACACCATCAAAGGCAGTGACTTTTTGGGCGACCAAGATGCCATTGAATACATGTGCAAAAACGCTGCCAAAGCCATTATCGAGCTAGAACATTTTGGTATGCCATTTGACCGCCTGGAGTCTGGCAAAATCTACCAACGCCCGTTCGGCGGCATGACACAAAATTTTGGTGAGAAACCTATATCACGCACTTGTGCGGTGGCTGACCGTACTGGCCATGCCATGCTACACACACTTTACCAGCGCAATATTCGCGCCAATACACAATTTCTAATTGAATGGTTTGCCCTTGATTTAATTCGTGATGCAGATGGAGATGTATTAGGTGTTATCGCACTGGAAATTGAAACAGGTGAAATTCATATTATTCAGGCTAAAACCACCTTACTAGCTACAGGCGGCGCTGGCCGTATATTTAAAGCCAGCACCAATGCCTTCATTAATACCGGCGATGGCTTGGGTATGGCGGCGCGTGCTGGCTTGCCGCTACAAGATATGGAATTTTGGCAATTTCACCCCACTGGCATTCAACACGTTGGCGTACTCATTACTGAAGGCGTGCGTGGTGAAGGTGGCTATTTGGTCAATAGCGAAGGCGAGCGTTTTATGGAGCGTTACGCACCAAGCGCCAAAGATTTAGCCAGCCGCGATGTAATTTCGCGCGCATGCGCGACTGAGATTAAAGCTGGTCGTGGTGTGGGTAAAAACAAAGATGCGGTGTATTTAAAGCTCGACCATTTGGGCGAAGAGCGCATTAACAAAAGTCTGCCAGGCATTCGCGAGATCGCAAAAACCTTTGCCAATGTCGATCCAATCAAAGACCCAATCCCCATTGTGCCGACGGCGCATTATATGATGGGCGGCATTCCAACGAATATTGATGGCCAAGTAGTGCTTGAAGGCAATGTACCCGTAAATGGATTATACGCAGTGGGCGAATGTGCATGCGTTTCGGTGCATGGGGCGAATAGGCTCGGTTCAAATTCCTTACTCGATTTGGTGGTGTTTGGTAAAGCGGCGGGTGACCATATGGCCGCAGCTATTAAACAAAACAATACGCATAAAAACTTACCACCGAACGCTGCTGATGCTACCTTGGCGCGCATTGCAAGATTAGAGAATGCACAAGGCGAAAACGTAGCAGAGGTGGGCGATGTGATTCGCGACACCATGCAAAACCATTGTGGCGTATTTCGGTTCCCTGATGAGCTGGCTCAAGGCGTGACACAAATTAATGCCGTTGCTAAGCGCTTGCAACACCTCACTATTAAGGACAAAAGTCAGGTATTTAACACGGCTAGGGTAGAAGCACTTGAGCTAGATAACTTGATTGAAGTAGCGGTTGCCACCATGCATTCTGCCAACGCGCGCACCGAGAGCCGAGGTGCACACGCGCGCGAAGACTTTGCCGAACGCGATGACACAAAATGGCTAAAGCATACTATTTTTTATAAAGAAAACAATCAGCTGACTTATAAATCAGTTAACCTAAAACCACAAACAGTAGAGTCGTTTGAACCTAAAGCGCGCGTGTATTAAGGATATGATTTAAGGATAAATATTTATGGCCAATCACGTTAAATTTTCAATTTATCGCTTTAACCCAGATTTGGATAAAAAGCCTTACATGCAAGACTTCAGTATTGAACTAGCTGAAGAAGACAATATGCTGTTGGATGGATTGATGCGTTTGAAAGAACAAGACGATACGCTCACCATGCGTAAATCGTGTCGCGAAGGCGTGTGTGGCTCAGATAGTATGAATATCAATGGCAAAAATGGCTTGGCTTGCATCACCAAAATCGCAGATTTAGAACAGCCAATCGTGCTGCGCCCGATGCCTGGACTACCGGTAATACGCGATTTAGTGGTGGATATGACACAGTTTTTTGATGCCTACAACTCGGTAAAACCATATTTGGTGAATAATGACCCACTGCCCGAAACCGAGCGCCTGCAAAGCCCAGAAGATCGTGCCAAATTAGATGGCATGTATGAGTGTATTTTGTGCGGTGCTTGTACCACATCTTGCCCTAGCTTTTGGTGGAACCCTGATAAGTTTGTTGGACCAGCAGGGTTGTTGCAAGCCAATCGCTTTATTATGGATAGCCGAGATCAAGCAACTGAGGAAAGATTAGAGAACTTAGAAGACCCTTACCGTTTATATCGCTGCCATAACATTATGAACTGCGTAGAAGTTTGCCCTAAAAAGCTAAACCCCAATGCGGCAATTGCTAATATTAAAGATTTAAAAATTGAGCGTGCGCGGGAAACTAAAAGCGTTAAAAAAGAAATTCCAATTAAAGCAATTTAAATGATTAATGCAGAAAATTTGAGGGATGCGGAACAAAGGCGCTTGGCTTGGCGCTGCAGGCGTGGCATGTTAGAGCTGGATATTGTGCTGCAACGCTTTATGGCGCAGCATTTTAATGATTTAACGCTAGATGAACTGAGCGCATTTGATGTGATGTTAGAACTGCCAGATAACGAATTTTGGGATGTGTTACAGATGAAAAACTTACAATTAAAAAGTAAGGCACAGCAAACGATTATCGATAAAATACATGGCCTGCAAGGCGTATAGATATTGGCTTCCAGAGCATATGTTTAGGGGTGAAGAATGAGTGAGCAAACAACATTAAATAAAGCAAGCTTAGGCGATTATTGGCCTGGCATACAGCTGTATTATCCACCAGTAAAATATGCGCCCAGCTTAGGCATTTACGAGGATATGGCGCAAGCAGCAGCGCGCATGGCAAAGCACGCGCATAACACCATTGCGCATACCCTTATTTTCGACTTAGAAGATGGCTGTCGCCAAAAACAAATGAGTCGCGATTTGTTGCGGCAAGAGCTGCCAGCGCTACGCAAAGTTAATCAACGAGTAACCATTGCCATCCGTTGTAATTCATTCCGCACCGATGAGTATGAGCTAGATATGCAGTTAGTGCGTGATATGGGCGAGTATATTGATGTGGTGATGTTAGCTAAAGCTGGTGAGGTATATGGCGCAGCCGAAGTGCGTGACCTTTCTAGTTTATTGCTAAGCGTTAATCCAAATATGACGATACAGCCAATTATTGAGCATCCAAAATCGCTCAAAATTGCGCCAGAACTTATGCAATACAACACAGTGAAACATGTGGTTTTTGGTATCCATGATTTTTCCAAGGCCATGGGTATACACATTACGCCCGAGGGCTGGATAGAAGAGCTGCAGTTTTACATGAATACGCTAATGTTCGAGGCGCGTATTGCGGGTAAAGGTGTGATTGGTGGCGTTGAAACATTAATTGGCCAAAATATTATGCCAGAGAAATTTTTAGAGCCGCATGATGTACGCCGCTGGCTAGATTTGCATGGCGATAGCGAATCGCGCATCGTATACAAACACGCATGCCAAGAAGCAGCCCTAGGGCTTACGGGCAAGCAGGTGATTCACCCTGGTCACATTCATTTGTGTAAAACCGCCTATACGCCTTCTCCAACAGATGTAGCGCAAAAAGTAAAAATCTTAAAAGCTGCTATAGAGGCAGATGCTTTATTGGGCGGCGCAATTAAATTTGAAGGTGAAATGCTAGACCCACCCATGTTTGGTAAGGCCCTGCAAACCTTGCTGCGCGCGCATGCGCTACGTGCTTTAAAAACATCGGATATGGAGTTTGCAGTGCATATTTTAGAGCAACTGCCTGCGCAAGTGGTGCGCCAAAACTGGCCGTATGGCGTGTTGCTATAAGTTTTATTTGAACCAGTATTTCACAATTATTACATTAAGGTTTTAAATGGCGTTTGAAAAATTCCCAGAATGGCAATGGCAAATACCAAGCCACTTTAATATTGGAGTGGCGTGTTCAGACAAACATCTGGGTACTCCACAAGCCGACAACATTGCCATGATTGTAGAAGATGATGTGCTTGGCACTTCGCAAATCACATTTACAGAGCTGGCGCATAAAACCGACCAATTTGCACAATTATTACGCAATCTAAAAGTAAAAGTGGGCGATCGCGTATTGATTCGTTTGCCGAATAGTTTAGATTACCCAATTGCATTTTTAGGCGCCATGAAAATGGGTGCGATCTCAGTACCAACTTCAACGCTATTAACTGCAGAGGAAGTCGCTTATTTGGCTAAAGATTCTGGCGCAACGGTGCTGGTGACAGACGCGCCAGCTTGGTATGCGATGGAAGCGCAACTAGTTAATGGCTTAAAAGACATGCCTAATTTAAAGCATGTATTGCTATCGCAAACCACGGACACAGAGCCGCATGGTCATTTGAATCTACTTAGCTTAGAAAACAGCTTGGCTGTTACGCACAAGTGCGACAAACCTTATAAAACTAAAGCGGATGACCCTGCTTATTTGGTTTACACATCTGGCACGACAGGTTACCCCAAGGGCGTATTGCATGCACACCGTGCCCTGCTTGGCCGCCAGCCTGCTGCGCACTATTGGTTTAAATATACTGAAGGCGAAAACGTGGATACAAATAAAAACCAAAAGCCTGACCGCATCATGCACTCTGGCAAGTTCAATTGGACTTACGTGCTTGGCTCTGGCCTCATGGA
>JANMBK010000092.1:0-2280 GCA_031360365.1 Methylophilaceae bacterium | reverse complement strand
TGATCCTAAATTAATGTAATACTCTGTTTTTGCCCACGGGCCAAATATAAAGCTGAGTTTAGGGCTGGCGATACTGTCTTTTTCTATCCCAGAATTAGCGTCTAAATCACTGGTAACGTCAAAACGATAAAAGTCTTTGCGCACACCTGCCACGGTGCGAAAGTAATCAGTCCAAATGGTTGAATTTTCAATATAGGCACCTACGCTCGTTTCGACCAAATGATCTCGTCTAGTGGTGCTAAGTGTCTGCCTAGCTTTAGTGTTGTAAAGCCCGTTGTAAATATTGTCGTTTTGAAATTGCAGCCCAACCGTGTTAATAGATTCAAACTCAAATAATTGAGCACCCCATTCATGGCTAGCATTAATTGCGCTAGTCGTTCTTTTATCAGGTTGCGCAAACTGGTCGCCATTAATTGGGTCGTCTAAAAAGTAAGTAAAGTTAGAAAAAAGATCTAATTTTGAATGCACAACATAAGCGTTTATTTTTGTAAAATGATTGCCATCTGCTTTGCGCCAATCGGTTGAGAGGCTATAGCGCTGCGCTTCACCACCATCTGTTGGGTCAATCAAATCGAATCGATCAGATACAAATCCGCTAGTTAAGCCTCTTAACGGTATTTGGTCGGTGGCGTTCCACTTGCCTTTATAAGCCATGGCAGAAACGTTAAACCCATTAGCCAAGTTGCCTTCGCTGTAACGCAGCACACCATTTAATTTTTGATAATCATCAGGCTGATTAAAAGGCCCATCATTATGAAAAGCCTCCAGTGCATAAAGTAAGTGACCATCATAAAATTCAGGCGAATCAGCTATAAACAATCGCCTGTAACCATTTTCACCAACACCTGCACTTGCTAAACCCTTTTCTAACGTATCCGCATACTGAATATTGACTGCGCCAGCAGATGAAAAATCCCCTTCATTAGCATAATACGTGCCTTTTTTATAATTTAGGCCAGTCGCTAATTCTGGGATTAAAAAATTCAAATCAGTCCAGCCTTGCCCGTGCGCATGACTACGCTGATTCACCAACATGCCGTCTACACTAGTGCGTAAATCGGTTCCATGATCGAGATTAAAACCGCGCAAATAAAACTGATTGGCTTTACCTTCGCCGCTATGTTGGCTAATGATTAAACCGGGTGTTGCCTCTAACAATTCCGCAGCGCGATACACAGCACGTGATTCGAGTTGTTTTTTGGTGACTGTACCCACATTAGCCGAATCTGCAATGCCAATTAAAGATAGCGAGTCAGTCGATATCAAAATGGGTTCAAGAATCAACCGTTCTCCGCCTGAATAAGCAACATTTGAGGACAAGGTTGCATACACGATTACAGTCAAAATTAAAAATTTATTTATATTTAAAATATTTGACATAAAACTCTCTTATTTTTATCATTAAACGTCATTTATTAAATTATAGATTCAAACATTCTAAAATATTTGTTAGAAACAGCTAAAAAATGTGAGGCTGTATCGAGTAACTAGCCATTGTTAATTAAGGTTTTTAGCCAGTATTAAAAATGTTAGTTTTTTGTATGGCATGCTGCAAACACATCAGATAAATACCCAATGAGCATCACAGCGTGCGAGATGGCAGCCACATCAAGGCGGGCGTATGTTTTGCGGCTTGTTTACCTCAGCCTACTTCAGATAACCTTATTTAACACACTGGTTCAGTGCAATTTCAGCTTGCGAACACTTACGATCTGTACCTGATTTGACACTGTCTTTAAAGGTTTGCCAACCAGATTTCTCGTTAGCTTCATCTTTTTGTGTTTTTGACTCTACTGATTTTACAGCAGTATCTGCAGTAGATTTTTGAGTTTTGTTTGTAGCATCTTCAGCCTCTACAGTTGCTTTTGGCTTGGTTTTTTTCTGATTAACATTCGCTTTTTTTGCGTCATCTTGCTTTGTGTCATCTTGGTTTGCATTATTTTGCTTTGCGGCATCTTGATTGGGTTTAACTGCCAACTCCGTTGCAGGCGAGGTTTTCTTCACAACTGGCTGCTCTACTGTAGTGGCTGGTGTAGTAGCTGATTCGATGGGCGCATCAACCAATTTAGCCAGCACAAATAATGCAGCTATAGCCAACAAGCCCAAGGCAGCATAGCTCCAATTAATCTTAGCTGTCATTAATTGCCATGGTGGGGAGGCAGCGTTATCTGTTGGATTTGAAGGCTCTTCTAGCGCGGCTTTATCTTTTAACAAGCGTACCGCATAAACATCATGCTCATGTACGTGCATTTCGTATTTCTCAAACATCTGTGCCATTTC
>JANMBK010000032.1:0-4506 GCA_031360365.1 Methylophilaceae bacterium | reverse complement strand
CCCAAAATTTGCGCGTACTTTGCGCGAAGAAGCGGATATTAAAGCCTTGCACGTGCCAGATATGGCCAAGCTGCAATACGTGTTTGACGCGGTTAGCCAAATTCGCAAAACACTGGCAGGTCGCGTACCGTTGATTGGTTTTAGCGGCAGCCCGTGGACGCTGGCGACTTATATGGTAGAAGGCAAAGGCGGTACTGATTTCCTCAATACAAAAAAAATGGCCTACGCGCGGCCAGATTTGCTGCACCACATTTTAGAAACCAATGCGCAAACGGTGATTCAATATCTCAACGCGCAAATTGCCGCGGGGGCGCAAGCGGTGATGATTTTTGATTCGTGGGGCGGCGCGCTTTCGCATAATGCCTATGTTGAATTTTCGCTCAATTATATGCAAAAAATTGTGGCCAGTTTAAGCAAAACCAGTCAAGGTAAAAAAGTGCCAAGCATCGCGTTTACCAAAGGCGGTGCGCTGTGGTTAGAGGCGCAAGCAGCCATTGGCGCAGATTGTTTAGGGCTAGATTGGGCGGTGGATATTGGCAGTGCAAGAAAAAGAGTCGGCAATAAAGTAGCGCTGCAAGGCAACCTAGATCCAGCCATTTTACTCTCAACACCTGAAGCCATTGATAAAGAAGTGGCTTCAATATTAGCCAGTTATGGCAAAGGCAGCGGACATGTATTTAATTTAGGCCACGGCATTACACAATGGACTCCGCCAGAGAATGCAGCAGCGATGTTAGAAGCAGTGCGTAAACATAGCCAACAATATCACCAATAAAAAGCTATAAAATCATTGAGCATAAAATGATGCTCTGTAAGCCAATATCCATGCGGGTTGCAGAGCATGCAAATAAGATGATTGCTAATAAGTAATAAAAAAGCCCATATTGATGGGCTTTTTTATTCAATGAAATGTTACAGAATTCTATCTAGTGTTTCATCTTTATCGATAAACTTATGTTTAAGTGCGCCTAAAATGTGCAACACGAGCACCAACAAAATCACCAAGCCAACAATTTCGTGCACTTCTTTAAATGCCTCACGCAGGGGCGTGTTATCTAGCCCACCAATAAATTCTAGGCCAAACCATTTAATGCCATATTTGCTGGCTATTGCCATCACAAGGCCGCTCAAAGGTAACGCCACCATCAGCACATATAATAATCGATGCACGTTTTTGGCCAGCTTGCTCTCCCACGCTTTGTAGCTTGCCAACAGGGCTGGCGCTTTGTGGGTAAGTCGCCATAAAATTCTAAATAAAATCAACGCAAAAATAGTCACGCCGATAGATTTATGCAGATTGAAATAAAAGGTACGCGGACTGGCTTCTTCGGCCAACTGCCATGTGTAAATGCCCCAGTCGAACAAGTCATAAGCCATTTGTTTTGGCGCTTCTTTGGGCAACTCACTCATATACCAACCTAAAGCAAACATACCAAAAATGCCAATAGCAATCAGCCAGTGTAAAATCTTCGCTGTTTTTGTATAGCGTGTATTTGCTTGATTCATAGTAATATCCTTTAATAAATGAATGCTTATGTGACAAGCATCACAACGCGTAATTGTGCAGAACGTTATTGTAGCAACAAGTTTACAAGTTGATATAGACAAGGAAACAAAATGAGAGTTTTACTGAATGTTTTTGCGATCAATTTGTTGGTGTGCTTTATATCTGGTTTGTTGGGCTGCGCCACAAATCAGTCAGTTGCAACAGCTTACGCCAAAAATAGCTTCGCTATTGAGGAGGTGGGTGACGGCATTTATGTGCATCATGGTGTACATTTAGATATTGATGATGGTTATCACGGCGATATTTGCAACGCCAGCTTTGTGGTGGGCAGCAAGGGTGTGGCGGTAATTGATACAGGCGGAAGCATTAAAATTGGCCAACAGCTGCGCGAGGCCATTCGCAAAGTAACGCCCTTGCCAGTATTGTATGTGATTAACACCCATGTTCACCCAGATCATATTTATGGCAATGCTGCATTTTTACCAAGTGACCCAAATGAAGCTAAACCTGCGTTTATTGGGCACGAAAAATTGGCAACTGTAATGGAGCTACGTCGTGAACAATATGCCAAATTAAATGCTAAATTATTGGGTGACGATGCAAAAGGCAGTGAGCTGATTAAGCCAACAATGGTTGTAAAAGTTGGCGTAACGCAAGATTTAGATTTAGGCGGTAGAACACTTAAACTCACTGCGCATCCAATAGCACACACCACAACAGATGTTTCGATAATTGATATTAAGGCAGATAGTAAAACTGGTACTTTATTCACTGGTGATTTGCTGTTTATAGAGCGCACGCCAGTGTTAGAAGGTGATGTTAAGGGCGTGATTGCAGAACTGGAAAAATTTAAAAGTAGCCCAGTAATTCAAGTAGTACCTGGCCACGGTGCAGTAACAAAAGATTGGCAGCAAGCCATTACCAACCAGCAGCGTTATTTAAACGTGCTGCTCACCGATATCCGCGCCAGTATAAAAAAAGGTGAAAGCATGGAAGCTACAATGAATACAGCTGCGGCTAGCGAAAAAGACAAGTGGTTATTGTTTAATATTGCTAATAGACGGAATGTGAATATTATTTACCCTGCTTTAGAGTGGGAATAAATTCATTTTTTGAGCACATTGCTGCGTTACGCGGTACTCATAAGCTCGATGTATAACCCATACAATCTCGCTTTCTGCGTTCCGTGCGCCTTGCACTGTATCCCAAAAATCTGAATTTTAGAGGCTATTTTAAATAATCATAAAAATGCCCTGAAAGGCTTATGAATGTTAGCTTGCAGGGCATTTAATCTCTAAACAAATTTTACTATTTCTTTAAATTATCCAAACTAAATGCTGTTTTGTTATGCACAGCTAACAATAACAAACCGCCAGCAATCGCTAAATATTGCATTGTTAAAATTAAGCCACCAGGTTCTTGCAGCTTCATAAATAAAGCAATAAATACGGCATAAACTGCCAACACATACGCGCATATTTTAGTTTTGTAACCCAACAAAAGCCCTAGCCCAAACACCAATTGTATAAAAACAGTTAACGGTGCAAACACCCCAATTAAACCATGTGCGCCTAAGTAAGCGGTATATGCAGTGTAGCCATCAGGATTGCTAGTAATTTGCGAAATGGTAATTAAAATGGCAATTAAAAAAATTTGTGCGAGTAAAATACGTGCTAATGCAGTTAAATAATGTGGCATAAATCGCTTTCAAAATAGATAAAATAATCAGCATGAATGATGCACTGAACCAGTTAATTCTGCAAGTATGCACGCCGCAATGAAACCCAATTTAGCTAAGGTGAAGATAGTTGAAACGACTTGGGCAATATCGGAGGCGCAATTGCGCGCAGTGCGCACGCCCGTTTTTATAGAAGAACAAGCGGTGACGCCAGAGTTTGAGTGGGATGACGTTGATGCAACTGCAGTACATTTGCTGACTTGCCTAAACCACGAGCCAATCGCTTGCTTGCGCATTATTGATTACTGCAAAATTGGCCGTATGGCGGTACTTAAAAATTATAGAGGGCTAGGGCTGGGAGCCGCTCTGCTGCTAGAGACTGTGGCCATATGTAAAGCACATGGCACCAAGCAAATCACATTATCGGCGCAAACACATGCCATACCATTTTATGAAAAAGCCGGTTTTAAACAAGTTAGCGGCGTATATTGTGATGTGGATATTCCGCACGTAGATATGCTGCTTGAGATATAACTTGGTTTTTAATACAGAAAATTGAACCTGCCACAGCGTTTTTGGTAAAATAAACGATTATTTCTAACAAACTAAAGAGAACATCATGTCAAAAATTATTTTTAAAGCAGGCGAAGCCACTCTATATACTGAAGGTAAAGATGTCACCGCAGCGATGCCAGAAATTTTAATCGGCGCGGTAGATGGCCCAGTTGGCCAAGCATTTGCCAATTTAATGGCACAAAGCAAAGGCCACACTGCCATGTTTGCAGTGCGCGATATTAATCAATTGGTGCGCCCAGCCTGCATGATGGTGCCAAAAGTTACGCTAAAAGGCAGCACTGATGTTGGTTTATTTGGCGGCGTGGTACAAGCTGGTGTGTCCGATGGCATTTTAGATGCGGTGATTGAAGGTATTATTCCAAAAGACCAAGTGAATGATTTGTGTATTATTGCTTTATTGTGGATAGACCCAGGTTGCATCGAGTTAGAAAAAGCAGGCAAACTAGACAAAGCCGATATGTATAAAAATAACTACGATGCGATTAAACTTGCCCTAAAACGTGCTTTAAATGACGAGCCTAGCATTGATGAGTTGATTAAAAATCGCCACACAATTAAACACTGCATGTGGGAAGATTCTTGGAACCAGAAATAAGCAATTTGCGAACTAGCTGTTTAGTGATTGACAAAGTTGCTGGGTGTTTTATGATAACTGATATGATTGATTGAATGTGTAGGTTTAGGAGACAATATGGCTGAACGCAATGTGTGTATGGAAGCTTTTGAGCGATTATGCGCGGATGTG
>JANMBK010000028.1:0-9276 GCA_031360365.1 Methylophilaceae bacterium | reverse complement strand
AAACGAAGCGCGCATTATAGCAAATATATTTTAATCATCAACTATATTTTGGCCTGCAAATAATACATCGGTGTAGCCAAACTGGCTCAAATCGGTAATACGCATGGGGTATAAAATGCCAAGCAAATGGTCGCACTCGTGTTGCACCACGCGTGCATGAAAGCCGCTTACCAGTCTGTCGATGCCATTGCCGAATTGATCAAAGCCTGTATAGTGTAAACGCGTGTAGCGTGGTACCACGCCGCGCATGCCAGGTACCGATAAACAGCCTTCCCATCCGTCCTCTATTTCATCTCCAACAAAATTTAAAGTCGGGTTAATTAGCACGGTGTAAGGTACTTGCTCGGCATCTGGATAGCGCGGGTTATTTGTGCCATCCAATTCATTTTGACCAAAAATCACCACCTGCAAACTCACGCCAATTTGCGGCGCTGCAATGCCAGCGCCATTCATCGCTTGCATGGTGTCTTGCATATCTTGTATCAGTGCATGCAGTTCTAGCGTATCAAACACTGTTATTGGCTGTGCTTTTTCTAGCAACAGAGGCTCACCCATGCGCAATACTGTTTTGATGGCCATTAATTGCCTCCATTCACAAATGCAATTTCTTCTATTAGCGCGCACACTTTATGCATAGTGCGCTCTAGGTTTGCACTAATGTCACTAAAGTTAATGCCTTTGCTACTATCGCCGCGCCCTGCTGCATGGTTGACGACGGGACAAAGCGCTGCATAGTGCATGTTAAGCTCGCGCGCAAGCACGGCTTCTGGCATCCCTGTCATTCCAACTATAGTTGCGCCATCGCGTTCTAAACGGTTAATCTCGGCAGCAGTTTCTAACCTTGGGCCTTGCACGCATGCGTAAACTCCACTTTCGACGATTGGTTGCTTTATATTACCTGCTGCTTGCTTAATAGCGTTTCTTAGCGTGTTTGAATATGGATCAGTAAAATCAATATGTTTGACTGGTAATTCTATGCCATCATGATAAGTGTTCTGGCGACCATGGGTATAATCAATTAACTGATCTGGCAGCACAATATCACCGGCTTGTAATTGGCTGGCAATGCCACCCACCGTGGCAATCGCCAGCAAGTTATTAACGCCCGCTGCATGCAGCGCCCAAATATTGGCGCGATAATTGACCGCATGTGGCGGAATAGTATGCCCAGCGCCATGACGCGCTAAAAAAACCACTTCTACGCCTGCTAAATCACCAAAAACAAGTGGCTGCGAAGCCTCGCCATAAGGCGTGCGGGCAATCTCACGTCTACTTATTTGCAAACAGCTTAATTGTGTAAGGCCTGTGCCGCCTATAATGCCTAACATGGTTTACCTAACATTTAATATACCCTAAACTTTTTACTGACTTTTAACCTTTATTGTAGCGCATGGTGGCAGCTTGCGCGCTAAGGTTTGCATATTTTGTAACGCAACTATTTTAAGACATGCTAGTTATATGTCATCGTTGTTTTATGTCATACTTATCGTTATGGCGATTGATTCAGAAATTTTTAATGTGACTAATACCAAAAACGCACTTGATTTAAGCTTAGGCGATAGCATCGATTTAACCCAGCAACATTACGAAAACTTCCCAGTGGCGTCTTTCGTGCTACCTAAGCACTTGCGCGACCCAATTGCGCTTATTTATACATTTGCACGACAAGCAGATGATTTTGCCGATGAAGGCCACCACAAACCTGCTTGGCGCCTGGCAAAGCTGCATGGCTTTAAGCTAGAGCTTGATTTAATGCGTGATAACGGCAAAACCAAATCGCCATTTTTTAACGAGCTTGGCGTCATTATTCGTAAATATAATCTGCCGCTAGAACCATTTTATGATTTGCTAGAAGCATTTAGCCAAGATGTGACCAAAGTGCGCTATGCCAATTTTTATGAGGTGTTGGATTACTGCCGCCGCTCGGCCAACCCAATAGGTACCCTGTTGCTGCACTTATTTGGCAAGGCCACACCAGAAAATTTAATCTACTCCAATAAAATTTGTACCGCGTTGCAACTCATCAACTTTTATCAAGATGTGGCGATAGATTTTGAAAACGAGTTTCACAAAAGTCGTATTTATTTGTGCCAAGATGAAATGAAACAATACAACGTGACAGAAGCGCAAATTGCTAGCCAACATGTCAACAAGCACTGGGAGCAATTTATGCTATTCAATATTGAGCGCGCAGAAGCTTTGTTGCGAGAAGGCAAGCCATTAGAGCACATTTTGCCAGGTCGGATTGGGCTTGAGATGCGCATGATCATTGCAGGCGGCGAGCGGGTCATTTACAAGCTTAAAAATGTACAGGGCAATGTATTTAAGCACCGCCCTTCCCTGCAAACTTGGGATTGGCCAGTGATTCTGCTTAAAGCTTTACTTGGTTAATATTTAGGCTAAGCTAATTAATGACGCCGTTGGAGTATTGCAAACAAAAGGCCGCGCAAAGCGGATCTAGCTTTACTGTGAGCTTTATTTTTTTACCAAAAAAACAACGCAATGCCATGACTATACTTTATGCATTTTGTCGTGAAGTGGATGACGTTGTAGATGAATGCAGCGATCACCAAGTGGCACAAACCAAGCTCAATTGGTGGAAGAGTGAAATCAATAATTTATACACCAACACCCCGCAACACCCGGTAACGAAGGCTTTGCAGCCAGTAGTTAAACAATTTAGCCTAGCCCAAGAGCATTTTTTAGAAATTATAGATGGCATGGAAATGGATTTAAAATTTAATCGTTATGAAGATTTTAAGCAACTACAACTTTATTGCTACCGCGTGGCCAGTGTGGTGGGGCTGCTTTCGGCGCAAATTTTTGGCTTTAGCAATCGCAGAACGCTTAAATATGCGCACGATTTAGGCATGGCGTTTCAGCTGACTAATATTATTCGCGATGTGGGTGAAGATGCTCGCCGAGGAAGAATTTATTTGCCTTTAGATGAGTTGCGTAAAGCCAAAGTAAGTGAAGAAGACATTTTACAAAGTCGTGCAACACCGCAAGTGAAAGAATTAATCGAGTATCAAATTGAGCGCGCTGAAAGTTATTACGACAAAGCTTTGCGCGAATTGCCGGCAGAAGATGCTAAACAGCAGCGTACTGGCTTAATGATGGCAGCTATTTATCGAACTCTGCTGCGTGAAATTAAAACTGATAGCGCTGAAAAAGTACTCAACAGCAAAATCTCGCTGCCCCCTTTGCGCAAGCTAATTTTGGCAGCCAAAACTTTCTTTAAGTATGCCTAAGTAAGGCATGTCTATTAAAATGGATAAACACGTTATTGTTGTAGGTGGTGGAATGGCAGGCCTAGCAGCCGCATCTACATTAGCTTCCAGAGGTTTTGCAGTAACATTGCTTGAGGCTGCATCGCAGCTTGGTGGCCGTGCGCGCAGTGTGGCGATTGAATATAACAGCCAAATAATTCAGCTTGATAATGGCCAGCATGTAATGCTGGGCGCATATTCCGAAACTCTAAAATTACTTGCCAGCATTGGGTTGCAAGAAAAAGATGCTTTTTTACGCATGCCGCTTAATTTAGATATTCGTAACGGCAATCAAACAGCTTTTAAATTATCTACCCCAACATTTTTGCCAGCGCCTTTCGACCAATTAGTTAGCTTTTTGTTATGTAAGGGGTTAAGTTGGGGCGAGCGCCTAAACGTCATTAAATTCATGAGGCAGCTAAAAAAACAACAATTACTATTGCCCACAAATACGTTAACCACAGATGCACCATTGCAGCTGTACTTACAAAAAAATAACCAATCTGAAAACACCATTCAACTGTTATGGGCGCCCCTGTGCTTGGCGGCGCTCAATACGCCCATTCAAACGGCTAGTAGCAAAGTGTTTTTAAATGTACTGCGGGATACCTTTGCCACTAAACACAGTGCCAATTTTTTACTAGCTAAGCATGATTTATCGCAAGTGTTTGCTCTGCCTATTGAGCGTTACCTTAAAAAGAATAATGTAGTAATACAATTAAATCAACGTGTTAAGAATATTAAAATAAAAAATGGCGGCTACATTGTTGCCACAAAAAATGCCGAGATTGTGGCCAGCCATGTCATTATCGCGCTATCTGCAGCACATTTAAAAGATGTGGTAAGTGTGCTGCCAAATTTAGACGTAAGCACTAAACAAGCCGAGAGTTTTAGCTATCAACCTATTTACACAGTGTATTTGCAATACGCTACACATGCTACGCTTGGCTCACCCATGTTAGGCCTTAGCAACACACTTGCGCAATGGGTTTTTGATCGTGGTATTTTGTGTGGTCAAAGCGGACTGATGGCGGTGGTTATTAGCGCTCAGGGCAAACATCAACAATATACGCAAGATGCATTGGCACTGAGGGTGGCGCAAGAGCTACGAAATGCGTTTCCACACTTATCAAAACCACTTTGGCACAAAGTCATAGCCGAAAAACGTGCAACATTTTCATGTGATGTTAATTTGCCGCGGCCTGCCAACTTAACCTCTTACGCGGGGCTGTATTTGGCGGGGGATTACACTTACGCAGACTACCCCGCCACCATAGAAGGCGCAGTGCGCAGTGGCATAACTTGTGCAGATTTGGTGTGTAATACCAAGAGTATTATTTGAATAAAAAACTGCTTTTAGCTAATACCCAAACTTACTTTTTTCCCTTTTAATCTTATCCTTAACTCGCCTGAACATTCTGTAAAACACAGGCGGGGTTAAATCCTTTAAATAATTATCAAACACTAGCTCTCGCACCTCTTTTTTTGTTGCAGCATCGTCGCTGGCGCGGGCTTTATACATAGTTGAGTGGGATGCGGTGTCTTCGTAAACGCGCTTAGACGCTGTGTAATAATAAAGCGCTAGCGATCTTCTTTTAACATGCTCAGGACAGGTCAGCGGATCGGGGTGGCCATGGAAACTATCGGCATCTGTATTAAAAATAACACATCGGTTATATACTGGAGCGATGGTATGCACTTTGCCGTGCATTTTTTTATCCCAAAGCTCAAGGTGGCCGCCGTATTCATCTTTCCAGTCTTTGTTAAGATATATAATCACATTGAGACGACGATTTAAATGTAACGCTTCATTGATTCTAAAGTCTGCATGTATCCCCAACTTACCTCCAGTTGAAGTTTCATGAAAACCACCACCTACAAAGTATGGATCTGGAATGAGTGCTGGAATAGCAGTGAGGGACTGCAAAAATTCTACAACTGCGTGTGAATTAAAAAATCCAAAAACCTCTCGGATAAACCCGTTACAATCAGCAGGCATAATCTGTCTTTTGTGCAAACCTCCATAGCCTTCTGTAAACATCACATCACCTTCTAATTTTTCAGCAGGGAAGTTACTGATTATTTTATTAATAAGCGCCTCAGGTAAAAAATTATCAATCACAATGTGTGGGAATGGCTCTGAAAAGCAATAATCTCCACTTAAGCTTTCACCTAATTGACTGGCCTCTTTTGCGCTTAAATAAATGCCATCATCTGTACTTATAGGCAATGTTGCTTGATGAAACATAGGTTACCCTTAATAATATCTAAATATATAGACCAAATATAACTTAATCTCAATTGTTAAACAATAGCTCAAATAGCTCGGTGTAGGCTAAGCAGCTAAATATGACTAAGTGCTTGATTTAAGCGTTCTACAGCAATGACTTCTATACCGTTCACCTTACCTTTAGGCGCATTGGCTTTTGGCACTATGGCTTTGGTGAAGCCTAACTTTGCCGCTTCTTTTAAACGTACTTGGCCACCTTGCACTGGGCGCACTTCACCTGCCAACCCAACCTCACCAAACACTATGAGTCTGTTATCTAATGGCTTGTTTTTTAAAGAAGAAACGATAGACAATATCACTGCCAAATCCACCGCTGGCTCGGCAATTTTGACGCCACCAACTGCGTTTATAAACACATCTTGGTCAAAACATGGAATTCCAGCATGACGATTGAGCACCGCTAACAACATGGCCAAGCGGTTCTGCTCAAGCCCCGTCGCCAAGCGTTTAGGGCTGGGCGCATGACTTTCATCGACTAGTGCCTGAATCTCAATTAATAACGGCCGCGTGCCTTCCATAGTCACAGTAATGCAGCTACCAGCAACTTGACCTTCATGATGCGATAAAAATAAGGCGGAGGGATTTGCAACTTCTCGCAGGCCATGTTCAGTCATGGCGAATACGCCTAACTCGTTGACTGCGCCGAATCTATTCTTAAATGCGCGAATCAATCGAAAAGCTGAGTTTTGATCGCCCTCAAAGTACAACACGGTATCTACTATATGTTCCAAAACCCTGGGCCCTGCTAACGTGCCTTCTTTGGTGACGTGGCCGACCAAAATTACCGTAATGCCAAGCTGCTTGGCTAAACGAGTGAGCTGCGCTGAACATTCACGTACCTGCGCCACCGAGCCAGGCGCGGATTGCAGCGCCTCAGAATATACAGTTTGAATGGAGTCAATCACTGCAATATTAGGTTTATGTGTTTGCAGTGTGGCGAGAATTTTCTCAAGATTAATTTCAGCCAACAGCTCAACTTCGCTGGCATCTAAGCCCAAACGTTTGGCGCGCATAGCAATTTGCTGTGGTGATTCTTCTCCGCTCACATAAATAGCCTGTGCAGACTTACCTAAATGACACAACACCTGCAATAACAGCGTCGATTTACCGATGCCCGGGTCGCCACCGATTAACACCACGCCGCCTTCTACCAAGCCACCACCCAGCACACGATCAAACTCACTTATGCCTGTTGGTGTGCGCTCTATCTCGGCAGCTTTTATGCTGCTTATTTTTTGCAATTGGCTAGAGGCCGCTAGGCCTTCAAACTTATTAGCGTAGCGATTGGTTGATGTGCCAGATTCTTCGATACTTTCTACTAAAGTATTCCAAGCAAGGCAAGCTGGACATTGACCTTGCCATTTTGGTTCGCTGCTGCCGCATTCGGTGCAGCTATAAATGGTTTTAGCTTTTGCCATGTGCTTGGGTTAAATATTGTGCTTAGTAGTTATCTTGCTCATATCCAGCATTGGCGTAGTTTTCAAAGCGCGTGTGTTCGCCAATAAACGTCAATTTTATGCGGCCAATTGGGCCATTACGCTGTTTAGCAATGATAATTTCAGCCATACCTTTATCAGGGCTATCAGGGTTATACACTTCATCGCGGTAGATAAATAAAATTAAATCGGCATCTTGCTCAATGGCGCCAGATTCACGCAAATCGCTCATCACAGGCCGCTTGTCAGGACGCTGCTCAACACTGCGGTTTAGCTGCGAAAGCGCTACTACTGGGCAATCTAGCTCTTTGGCTAAAGCTTTTAGCGAGCGTGAAATTTCTGAAATTTCAGTCGCACGATTTTCACCTTGCTTGCCAGCTGGCGCTGACATCAGTTGTAAGTAATCCACTACGATTAAACCCAATTTTCCCGTTTGGCGATGCAGTCTACGTGCCCTTGCGCGCACGTCAAAGCTGCTTAGCCCCGCGCCTTCGTCAATAAAAATAGGGGCTTCATTTAGCTTGCCTAAAGCAGTCGTCAGCTTTTCCCAGTCCTCATCTTCCAAGCGGCCTGTGCGCATGCGGTGCTGATCCAACCTGCCCACAGAGCCTATCATCCGCATCGCAAGTTGAGTCGAGGCCATCTCCATTGAGAATACAGCCACTGGTAAGCCAGTATCCAAAGCAACATTTTCAGCCACATTCAGCGAGAACGCAGTTTTACCCATTGAAGGCCGTCCTGCAACGATAATTAAATCGCCACCTTGAAAGCCAGAAGTCATTGAATCTAAATCAGAAAAACCAGTGGGAATACCCGTAACATCGCTAGGATTATCGCGCGAAAACAGCATGTCAATACGCTCAGCCACTTGTGGTAGCAACTCTTTAATATCTTTAAAGCCTTGGCTAGTACGTTGCCCACCTTCGGCAATTTGAAAAATCTTGGCTTCTGCTTCATCTAAAAGCTGCTGCGCATCACGCCCATTAGGGCTGTAAGCACTTTCAGCAATGCCGCTACCAACGGTTACCAGTTTACGCATAATCGCTCGCTCGCGCACAATTTCGGCATAACGCCTAATATTGGCGGCAGTAGGCGTGTTTTGTGCCAACGCGCCTAAATAAGCAATGCCGCCTATACTGGATAACTCCGCAGTACTTTCTAGCGATTCCGCCACCGTCACAATATCGGCGGGGCGATTATGCTCAATTAGCTTGCCGATATGCTTAAAGATAGTTTTGTGATCGTGCTGATAAAAATCATCTGCTTTTAAAATATCAGCTATTTTGTCTAGCGCCTCGTTCTCTAACAGCAAACCACCAATCACTGATTGCTCGGCCTCGATAGAATGTGGGGGAAGTTTGAGAGAATCTAATTGTTCATCGACCATGCGCAGATTATACCTAACGTTACTAAGCTGCTGTTACCATTTTTTAAGCACTTAAGCTTTTGTGGCAATCAGCCTGCCATGCTTGCACTATCATCAACATAGCCAGTGTGTCTAACTCACAATAACGCAGTAATGCGGCAATAATTCTAGCACGCGCTTCTGCACTAATAGACTCAAATTGAAGTCTTGCATAGGCTGTTGCAGCTGCGCCGCCATCGGCAATCACGCTGGTTTCATCATCAATGCCTTCTAGTAATAACTCTTTAGCATATTGCTTAAGGCGTGCATACGGTTCAATTGCAGAGCCATCGGCCATAATATCAACCCAGGTAAATCCCGCATCGCAGGCAAAATTAATGCTCGGTATGCCATGTGGCGCACCATATATCGGTTTACTGTAAATTTCACGTAAAGTTGTTGAAACTTTTAACATTGCAGGCAACACCTGTTTAATTGAATTGCCACCTTTGGTATCAGGATGATAAAACGCTTTTTCTGCAAATGTGCATAAATCAATCATGGCACGCTCGCCACCTTTGGTCAGTGTTAGCAAAAATTCTATCAGCACTTTTGCATCGTCAGGCGCAGCAGGGTCGCTTGCAAGCTGTTCAATAATGGCACTTAATATGGTGTTTTCATGCTGGCTCCACATAAATACTGAGCCATTATCTTTGTCCAGCCCTGCTTTAAGCGCTCTGGCAAAATCATAGTTTGGAAACACGCCAGGCTCAACACATAAAAATTGCCCAGCGTGGCGCACACTACCATCCATTTCCATCACATGGTGCGAAAACTGAAATGCCACTTGTTCATAAGGGCGCATACCTGCATGAAAAGGCAGTGCAACTGCGGAGGTTTCAAAATCAATAAAATGGTAAGGGTAATGCCAACTAG
>JANMBK010000019.1:0-2786 GCA_031360365.1 Methylophilaceae bacterium | reverse complement strand
TGTTGAATGTAAGACGCAAATTTAGCTTCGTTTAGCTTTGGTAAGTGGTAAAAGCTATCAGCGTTTTCGCGCTTATTCATGGCCTTGCGAAATGCGGCTTTAAGATTATAAAACGCCTGCGGTTCAAACTTCCGTAAATCCGCATATTCACTTGTTATGGCAAGCTGCTTAAAGGCATCACAAAACTCTTTGCCAAGCGGCACGCCGCTAATACCATCTAAAATAAGCAGCTTGGTCATTAATTGATTATTAAAATTTTAGTCAAGATAGGTGAGTGTTTTAAAATACTGTTGATGTCTTGGTGCTACAAAGTATACATTTGAGTAGGTTTTTTTAACATCAAATTTACTCAAGCACCACCTAGTCCCTGTGAGCTTATAAAAAATACGCTTCAAATATCCAAGATTAGAGTCAGCATGTACTTTTTTATTTGAGGTATAAGAAAGTGAATATTGGTCATATCCTGAAAACAACTTTTCAAACAAATCAAACTGCTCAAATAGGTCAATAGTGTTAGGGCTTTTCCATTCTAATAGAATCAGTGGTTGATTTTTTTTAATCGTCTCTGCTAAGCCCATTAAGGCCATCGCCTCATGTCCTTCTACGTCCATTTTAACAAAGTCTATCTGCTGTCCATCAAAGTTTTGTTTTAAGTAATCATCCCCTGCAACCGTGCGAATATTGAATTGTTCACTCTCTATGGCGCTAGCCTTAATGCTGGATGATCCAAGATTGCCATTGTTAGGAATATGTATTTTTAACTCTGCACTTTTATCAGACAAACCAAGATTTGCAGCGGTGATATTATGTGCATAATTCTGCTTTATATTGTTCTGTAGCACATCAAATACAAAAGTCACAGGTTCAAAAGCTACTACTTTGTTAGAATATTTAGCGATTACTAGCGCATGATTTCCAATATTGGCGCCCACATCTAAGCTAATGTTGGGTTGTATTTGCGCTAAAATTTCGCTTATAGCATTCAGAGTATTAGTGTCGTATTCACCTTTTTTCTGCACTTCTTGGGTAATGGAATCACCCTCAAACGCATCTAAAGTAAAGCCTCTTTTTGTGATTAATTGAGTGATGTTTCGTTTTTGCATGCTTGTATTTCTTTAACAAAAAGTAAATTCCAAAATTGTTTTTTTGAGGCTTCATCAGAAAACAAATCAAGTAATTTTGTATGCATATTTTTTGCATAAGAACTTTGGTTTTTATTATGGGTGTGTATTAAACAGTTTGTTAGCGCCTCTATATTTTTATACTCAAACAACTCACCCACATCTTGCACAATCTCTGCCGCGCCGCCACCATTGCTACAAATAATCGGAATTTCAGCAGCCATGGCTTCTAATATCACCATGCCAAATGGTTCGCGGTCTGATGTGAGGGCAAACACATCAAATGCTTTAAAGTAGTGTTTGGCATTGGTTAAATTGCCAGTAAAAATTACTCTGGATTCTAATTTTAAGCTGGCTACTTGTTGCTTTAAATCCTGCTCTAATGGGCCTTTGCCAATGATTACTAACAAGCTATTGGCAGGCAATTGCGGTAGTGCATTTGCAAAGCTGTTAATGAGTGTGGCTTGATCTTTATCGTGGTGCAACCTGCCAACATTGCCAATTATCCAAGCATCTTGCGCTAAGTTTAATGTGTTACGTGCCTCTATTTTGCTAACCATCACACTTTGGGTGCTAGCCAAATCAATATGGTTATATAGCGTTTGTATGCGCGCGGCATCCCAACCTGTTAAATCGTGGCGCAAGTCATCTCGCACCGCGTTTGATACGCCTAACATTAATATGCGTTGCTGGTAGAAATTCACCAATATTCTGCGAGTGAATTTACTGTAATCATTATAATTATGATGCACGCTGATGACGGGCAAGTTTGTGCCAAGCAAGGCCACATAGGTGGGTTTAGCACGGTGTGCAATGACCAGTAAAAAATCTTCGCGTGCCGCTATACGCTTGATTTTTGCAATAGCGCCTAACTTAAGGCCGCTCACTTGACTGCTTTTATAACCTAAAAAAATCACCTCATTTGATGCACTGCCCTCAACCACTAATTGGCTATATTCACCCTGCAAATAGACAGTGGTTACTGCATAATCGGTATCTTTAAATAATGCAGCATACTGCCTTGCGCAATCTAAAAAAGGTGGATAGTAACTGTGGCAGATTTGTAAAACGTGTAAAGGCATGTTTACTTAAACACGATAGAATGCACGATACCAATCGACAAACTGCACTACACCTGTTTGTAAAGTAGTTTTCGGCTTAAAACCAGCCCAAGCCTCTAATGCACTTGTATCGGCAAAAGTAGCTTTCACATCGCCTGCCTGCATGGGTAAGAATTCTTTATATGCTTTTTTACCAATCGCGTCTTCTAGTAGACCAATAAAATCCAATAACTTTTCTGGTTGATTATTGCCAATATTAAATACCCTGTAAGGCGCATGGATGTTGGATTCCAGAGCCTCTTTTTTTAGTTTTTCTGGAGTTGCGGGTTTATCTAACACGCGAATTACACCTTCTACAATGTCATCTATGTAAGTAAAGTCACGCTTCATGTCGCCATGATTAAACACTTGAATGGGCTTGCCTTTAAAAATTGCATCTGCAAACAAGAATGGCGCCATATCTGGCCTGCCCCATGGTCCATACACGGTAAAAAAGCGTAGGCCAGTGGTTGGAATTTCATATAAATGGCTGTAAGTATGTGCCATCAGCTCGTTAGCTTTTTTTGTGGCGGCGTACAAACTTACTGGATGATCGACATTGTCC
>JANMBK010000268.1:0-7882 GCA_031360365.1 Methylophilaceae bacterium | reverse complement strand
CACATCGCCGCCTGCATGGCCGAAAATAGCATACCGCTGTCTGCCACTCCAGTTCTAGGGGTGGCGCTGGATGGCATCGGCTATGGCAATGATGGTAGTTTGTGGGGTGGCGAATTCATGCTGGCTGATTATCGTGGCTTTGAGCGCCTAGGCACCTTCAAGCCGGTAGCGCTGCTCGGCGGCGATACCGCTGCACGCGAACCCTGGCGCAACACCTATGCCCACCTCATGGCCGAGATGGGCTGGCCTGCCTTTGCCATGAATTTTACCGAGCTGGAATTGTTCCGATTTCTCGACCAACAACCGCGCAGTTTGCTCGACGGCATGCTGAAAAAAGGAGTCAATGCACCGCTGGCTAGCTCCTGCGGTAGATTATTCGATGCGGTAGCCGCGGCTGTCGGAGTGGCACGAGAACAAGCTTATTACGAAGGCCAGGGTGCGGTAGAACTAGAAGCGGCGGTGGATCACGATTGCTTGCAAAATGAAGACGAAACACTGGCTTACCCCTTTGCCATTCCGCTGTTGCCGAGCAGCAAATTACCCTACATTGAACCACTAGCGATGTGGCAAGCATTGCTCGGCGACATGATCCTCAACACTCCAGTCGGCATTATGTCAGCGCGTTTTCATCGCGGGTTAGCAAAGGTCATCGTCAAGATGGTAGATAAACTCGCCAGCCGTATCAGCAAGGAAGATGAGCCCTTACCGCTGGTAGCGCTCAGTGGTGGTGTATTCCAGAACCGCATTTTATTCGAGCTGGTATTGAGTGGATTGGAAACCAAGGGTTTTAGCGTACTAACCCAAAGCCAAGTCCCGTGTAATGACGGCGGACTGGCATTGGGACAGGCCGTCATTGCAGCGGCAAGCGTACTACAACAACAAGGTAAAAGGAGCAAACATCATGTGCTTAGGCATTCCAGGACTTATCGTAGAGATCACCGACACCACAAACAAGCTGGGCATTGTCGATGTTTCGGGTGTGCGACGACAGATCAATCTTGCCTGTGTCGTTAATGACAAACATCCACTGCAAAGTTGCGTTGGCGACTGGGTGCTAGTACATGTCGGATTCGCTATGAGCCGCATCAACGAGGCTGAGGCAAGACTGACGCTGGAGTTGCTCACTGAGCTAGGTGAAGCGCAGGCCGAGATAGAGGCTATGCGCATGACGGAAAAGGCGGCCTAAATCATGTCCTCACAACTCACTGACGCCGCACTTGCCGGTCTGTATCCGTTCCTCTCTGGCCAGCGACAGGATGCCAATCAGATGCAAGCGGCTTTGCTGGAATCTGTGCGGCAGAAAGCGGCTGAGAGCGTCACGGTTAAGCAGCGCTTTTTCGACGAAAATGCAGGGGCGATTATAGCGACGGCGCAGGCACTAGCTACCGTCTACCGCAACGGCGGGCGACTCTATAGCATGGGCAATGGCGGCTCCAGTTGCGATGCAGCCCATATCGCGGTGGAATTTCAGCATCCGATTACAGCTGGACGCCCAGCGCTACCAGCACGTAACTTGGCTGACGATGTAGCAATGTTGACCGCAGTCGGCAACGACGTCGGCTTCAAGCATGTATTTGTGCGGCAAGTAATTGCCCAAGCGAACGCAGGTGATGCGCTGGTAGGCATTTCCACTTCAGGCAATTCCGAGAACCTGCTGGCCGCTTTCGCTGTGGCCAAAGAGCGCGGTGTAACCACCATCGGTTTGGCAGGTGGTACCGGTGGTCGCATGCGCGAGTCGGCCGACCTCGATCACTGCCTAGTAGTGCCCAGTGACAGCATCCACCGCATACAAGAAAGCCATGTCGCGCTGTATCACATCCTGTGGGATTTGACCCACACCCTTTTGGCTGATGACCGCGGCAGTGCCGCCAAGGAGTCCTGAACATGCAATATGCCGACGAATTTCGCGACCCCATTAAAGCGCGCAACCTGACTGATGAAATTAGAAAATTGGCCGCACCGCTGTCTAAAGCCCGTGGCCGCCCCCTGCAGGTAATGGAGGTGTGTGGCGGTCATACGCATACCATCTTCCGCTACGGCCTGAAGGCCATGCTACCTGAGGATACACTGGAATTTGTACATGGCCCAGGTTGCCCGGTGTGCGTGTTGCCCATGGGACGCGTAGATGATTGCGTGGCGCTAGCGCGCGACCCCAACATCATATTCACTACGTTTGGCGATGCCATGCGCGTGCCTGGTTCTACCGGCAGTCTACTACAAGCCAAAGCTGAAGGTGCCGATGTACGCATGGTGTATTCACCGCTGGATGCATTAAAAATCGCCCGTGAAAATCCAAGCCGTGAAGTCGTGTTTTTTGCGTTAGGTTTTGAAACTACCATGCCCAGCACAGCGCTAACCGTGTTACAGGCTAGACGCGAGAATGTGCGCAACTTTTCACTGTTTTGCAATCACATCACAATTATTCCTACTATTAAGGCAATCCTTGATTCGCCAGAGCTGACTTTAGACGGATTTCTCGGCCCTGGTCATGTGAGCATGGTCATTGGCAATCGCCCCTACGATTTTATCGCTGAGCGCTACCATCGGCCTATCGTCGTTGCTGGTTTTGAGCCATTGGATATACTGCAATCACTCTGGATGCTACTAAAGCAGATTGACGAAGGTCGTTGCGAAGTAGAAAACCAGTATAAACGTATCGTGCCAGAGGCGGGTAATGCCGAGGCGCTGGCAGCGGTGGCAGAAGTGTTCGAACTGCGAGAGTTTTTTGAATGGCGAGGGCTTGGTTCCATCGATCACTCAGGCATCCGCATGCGCGCTGCCTTTGCCAAGTATGACGCCGAGCGTAAATTCACCATGCCTGGCTTATCCATCGCCGACCCCAAATCCTGCCAATGTGGAGAAGTACTCAAAGGTGTAATCAAACCCCATCAATGCAAGGTGTTCGGCACTTCATGTACGCCAGAACGACCCTTGGGTGCGCTGATGGTGTCGTCTGAGGGTGCTTGCGCCGCCTATTACCGCTTTGGCCGCATAGACATCAAACCAGTTGATCTTAAACCTAGCGCAGCAGAAGTGATTACATCATGAAAATGGACGATCTTAGCGGCAAGCACCGTGATAACAATCCCAAGCCAACTGGCGTTGTCACACTAGCGCATGGCGGTGGTGGTAGTGCGATGCGCAAGCTTATCGAAAACATCATTCTACCCGCGTTCAATAATCCACTGCTGGCGGCGCTAGAAGATCAGGCGACGGTACCACTGACCGAACTGCTGGTACAAGGCGACCGACTAGCATTTACCACTGATTCTTACGTCGTGACGCCGATGACCTTTCCTGGCGGCGACATTGGTAAGCTAGCGGTATGTGGCACAGTTAATGACCTCGCGGTTTCTGGTGCGCGTCCGCTCTATTTGAGCTGCGGTTTAATTATCGAAGAAGGTCTGCCAATGGCACAATTGGTCATGATGGTGAAGAGCATTGCTGCCACCGCGCGTGAGGCTGGCGTTAGCGTGGTCACTGGCGACACCAAGGTGGTAGAGCGCGGTGCAGCAGATAAATTATTTATCAATACTGCTGGCATAGGTGTAATTCGGGCTGGGGTCAATATCAGCGCCAGCCGCGCGCAGCCTGGAGATAAGGTTATTGTTAATGGCAGCCTAGGAGACCATGGCGTCGCTATACTGCTAGCACGTAACGAGCTAGCGCTGGATGCAGCTGTTATCAGCGATTGCCAACCACTGCACGGACTGGTAGCGGCAATGCTAGAAACCTGCCAGGACATTCATTGCCTGCGTGATGCCACGCGTGGCGGTGTAGCTACCGTGCTCAACGAGTTTGCAGAAAGCTCGCAGGTCGGTATTCGACTGAATGAAGCAGCAATACCGGTTAATGAGACGGTACGCGGCGCCTGTGAAATACTGGGACTAGATTCGCTATATCTGGCCAACGAGGGTAAGTTGGTGGCCGTGGTGCCAGCCACGCACGCCAATGCCGTGCTGGCTGCTATGCGCGCGCATCCTGCTGGGTATGAAGCAGCCATTGTTGGCGAAATTACGGCAGAACCAGCAGGCAGAGTCATTCTCTCAACCGCGTTCGGCGGCTACCGTGTAGTTGATGTCCTAGTGGGTGAGCAGTTGCCCAGAATATGTTAATAAGGCTAGCTTATGCATGAACTTTCTATTACCAGAAATATAGTCGCGATTGTCAGCGAGCATGCTGCAGGACGAAAATTGAAACGTGTGCGCCTGCAAATCGGTAAACTGTCAGCGATTATGCCAGATGCAATACGCTTCTGCTTCGACCTGTGCGCTGAGGGCACAGGGGCGGCAGGTGCCATGCTGGAGATTGATGAGATTGCTGGTAGTGCCAGATGCGATAACTGCGCTGAAGAAGTGGTGCTGACCATACCTGCTGGCCGTTGCCAAGCATGTGGAGGCACGCTAAAGATTACGGCAGGTGAGGAAATGCTAATCAAGGAAATTGAGTTCGACTCTGATCTGAAAATGGAGGAAACATCATGTGCATGACCTGTGGATGTGGTATTGGTGCTGGGGCAAGACTGTCTTTGCAAGGAGCAACTAACAAGACTCATGAGCATGTTCGTCATACTAAAGGTACACGCTATCGGGCTGTGCAAACTCACTCGCATGACCACCAGCACGCTCATACTCATGAAAGTGAACATAATCATCAAACTTTGCGCGTACCAGGCCGTGATACTCAGACGCTGCAACTGGAAGCACAGATACTGGGGAAAAACCAACTAGTGGCAGAACGCAATCGCGGCTGGCTGGCCAGGCGCGGCGTATTAGCGCTGAACCTAATGAGCAGCCCTGGCGCCGGGAAAACTACGCTACTTGAACGTACCATCAAGGATTTGTTGGCAAATATGGCGATTTCCGTGGTAGAAGGTGATCAAGAAACCGCCAATGACGCTGAGCGCATCCGCGCCACAGGTGCGCGCGCAGTCCAAGTAAACACTGGAACTGGCTGCCATTTAGAGGCTGACATGTTAGAACGTGCATTAGCCTTACTCAAGCCTGAACTGAATTCGTTGTTACTGATTGAGAACGTCGGCAACCTAGTGTGTCCAGCGTTGTTCGATCTCGGTGAGCGCGCTAAGGTAGTGATTTTTTCAGTGACCGAGGGCGAAGATAAGCCACTCAAATATCCACATATGTTTGGCGCAGCCGAAGTAATGTTGTTGAACAAGATTGATTTGATGCCATATCTGCGCTTCAATCTTAATCTGGCCATCAGCAATGCGCGCGCAGTTAATCCAGCGCTCACAATCTTTCCGATGTCAGCATATACAGGGGAAGGCCTGCAAGACTGGTACGACTGGCTAAAAGCCGAATTGGCCACATGTGGCTCTGAACTGGCAGCGACTGCCAATAGCGTGCATGATGAAATTCACGCTACACACGCCTGAAGCCAGAGTCGTGTGTAGCGGCTATCGTTTATCTGCTAAGCTTGCGCCAGCAAGTACACCCCTCAACTTCAGCAGAGCTGAGTGGTGGCGACTAAGTGGCTTCTATGGTGTAGTCTTGTTGTTGCATGTGGTCGGTAGCGGCCTGTTTTTCTACTATTCAGCAAAGTTTCCAGCTTTGGTTGGCTTGGGCTTTGCCGCCTATATGCTAGGCCTGCGCCATGCTTTCGATGCCGATCATATTGCCGCCGTCGACGACACAGTACGCTACTTGCTACGAAATGGGCAGAAACCGCTAGGCGTCGGATTTTTCTTTTCACTGGGACACTCGACCGTAGTATTTGTACTAGCACTGATCATTGTGTTCGCTGCCAATACTATAAAACAAGGCTTACCAGAACTGCAGCAATATGGTGCGATAATAGGTGGTAGCGTATCGGGAATTTTTCTATGGCTCATCGGCATTCTAAACCTGCTACTGTTGCTTGATATGCTGAAAATTTGGCGGCAAGCCAAAACTGGCCAGCACAGCCATGCCCATTTGGATGAACTACTGTCAGAGCGTAGCCTACTCAATCGTCTGTTCGGCGGTCGCTTGCAAAAATCTATCCAGCACAGTTGGCAGATGTATCCACTGGGTCTACTGTTTGGCTTAGGCTTCGACACTGCCTCCGAAATCGGCCTGCTAGCAATGACCGCTGGCGCTGCCAGTGGCAACCTACCGCTGGGTGCCGTGCTGTCTTTACCGATTCTGTTCGCTGCCGGCATGTCACTTATGGATACCACCGATGGCGTGCTGATGGTAAAAGCTTACAACTGGGCATTTGTGAATCCTCTGCGTAAGATTTTTTACAATCTCACCACCACCAGCTTATCGATTACACTAGCTCTGGTCATTGGTAGCATCCAACTAATAAAAGTGTTTATAACCTTACTGCACCTGAAAGGTCCTTTCTACGATTATGTCGAAGGGCTGAATTTTGGCTTACTCGGCTACGTAATCGTGGGTATTTTTCTGCTGGTATGGGGCATATCGGCGGCACTATGGAAACTTCAGCGTTTAGAGCAGTGCAATGGCCAACTGCCAAGCGCGCATGCGCATGAACATACGCATACGGTTGGCGGCAGCCATATGCATAAGCACTTTCATTGACAACAAGATAGGATATGGATTTTTCTATCAAAAGGGTGAAGTCCAAAAAAAGGAAAAAAGACTTAAACTTCTTCTATTCCACAGTAGGGCGAACACAGTGCCAACGCTCAATCTGTCTCTAGCCCTAATCAAGTGCAAATGAATTGCGCAAAATTTAGGGGCAATAAAAAACCCGCAATTGTGCGGGGTTTTTATGTTCTAAGCTTGCCAGAACTGAATTTGGTAGGGCGTGCGGGGATCGAACCCACGACAAACGGATTAAAAGTCCGCTGCTTTAAACTAGCTTTAACCCATAATAAATATAGCATAAAGCATGATTAGCTGTCTAATATCTTGCTGATTTTATGCCCTTACAAACCGCATTCCAGTGTTAATTGGTTTTGTTTTATTAGACAGAATTAACACGCTTTTTAAAATGAAAAACAAAACTACTTTAAAGTTTATTTACTTTAAGCTGACACTTAAAAATATCAATACCTTGATTTCTAAATCTTCACTATCGACCCAAAGCAGACCTTTAACGCTCAGCTTCAGCCGCGTTGCTTTTTGGCGTCGGCTGAAAGCGGTTAGTAGGCAACCACAGCGTAGATGCGATCCTGACCGGCGAGGTTCCTACCGCCGAAGAGAAACTTGAAGTCCAGCCACCCGCTGAAGCCGAGGACCATGGGGGACAAAACATTACCGGGAGTTCCGGCGTCCCTATAGGACAGTAGTTGGCCGGTCTGTGGGGCGTGCTCATTCGTATCATAGCGGGGCGGAGTAACCACCGTGGGGTGCTTGTAGTTTTTGGTGACCTGTTGGTTTTCTGGAGGAGCCCAAGGCCGCGTGGTGGTATGCTGGTGATCATCCATGGGATCGTCAGCTCTCGCCGACAGCAGCGTCGCGACCAGGATCATGGTGAGTGTCGCGAAAAGTGCTAGCCGGCGTTGTATTTCCACGGTCAATCCTCCTTAGTTTAGAGAAACACGTCGCTAGGCCGCGGGTCGCTCGGCTGCTGATTGTCCATGCACTTCTTGTACGACCAAGCGCTGGACAGCACACCGATGAGGAGCAGAGCGGTGATGGCACAGGATACCTGGCCGGCGTGCACGAGAATAGCAACGGCGGCCATGATTCCGACGCCGATCCAGGATAGGAACCAGCTGTAGAGAAATGCCAAAGCACTGATCTGCATCACCCCGGCGACCGCGAAAGATAACGCTGACAGCGCGGCTGCAGCCTGGCCTAGTGTGTCAACGGTAAGAGAAATGCGGCAAGAGCCAGAAGGACCACGGCACGCCGCATACTCGAGCAAAGCCTGTTGCGTGTCATTGTATTTTCCGTCGACGTGTATGACA
>JANMBK010000228.1:0-5437 GCA_031360365.1 Methylophilaceae bacterium | reverse complement strand
GCACTTAGGCATTCCGGAAGGCAAAACCGAAGAAGAAATGTTAGCGCGCTATCACGAAATGGGCTATGGCGGCCTTTACAAGGTGTATTTAGACTGTGTTACACCACCAAGTGCGCAATTTGTTGAATCCATTCGGGCGCTTTACGCCGACCAAGACCCACAGCCTTTAATCATTAGTTACGTAGTAGGTTAAGCCGTGCAATATAGAAGAGAAATTGATGGATTGCGCGCGCTCGCCGTTATGCCAGTATTGTTTTTTCACGCGGGCTTTCAAAACTTTAGCGGTGGTTATATTGGCGTAGATATTTTCTTCGTCATCAGCGGCTATCTCATCACTTCCATCATCATTAACGATCTACATTTAGGTACTTTTTCTATTCTTACGTTTTATGAACGACGTGCGCGACGTATATTGCCAGCCTTATTTTTGGTGATGCTGGCTAGCTTGCCATTTGCATGGTTGTGGATGTCACCAAAAGGGTTACTGGATTTCTCCAAAAGTGTGGTGGCGGTTTCGCTGTTTTTATCTAATATTTTGTTTTGGAAAGAGGCGGGCTATTTTGCCACCGCCAATGAGCTAAAACCACTATTACACACCTGGAGCTTGGCGGTAGAAGAGCAATATTATGTGTTGTTCCCAATTTTTTTAATGTTGGCTTGGCGCCTAGGTAGACACTGGGTTATCGCCATTTTGTCTATGGCGACACTAGTCAGTCTAGCTGCATCAGAATGGGCGTTAACACGTTATACTTCGGCCTCGTTTTATCTGTTATCTACTCGCGGTTGGGAGCTGTTAATAGGCGCACTGGCAGCTTTATACTTAATGCCAAAGCAAACAAGCCAGCAACCTATTAACTTGCCACTGCATCAAGCTGCCAGTTTGCTAGGCTTGCTGATGATTACCTATGGCGTGTTTGCTTTCGATAGATATACACCATTTCCGGGTGTAAATGCGCTAATGCCCACTATTGGCGCAGTATTAATTGTATTGTTTACTAAACCACAAACGCTTGTCGGCAAACTACTTGGTAGCAAGTTATTGGTAGGCCTTGGTTTAATCAGCTATAGCACTTATTTGTGGCATCAACCGCTGTTTAGTTTTATGCGCTATGGCAGCATACAAGAGCCTAGCAAAATGGTGTATTCACTGCTGATTTTGGTTTCATTGTTACTGGCCTTTTTAACTTGGAAGTTTGTAGAAACACCATTTAGAAATAAAAATATTGTTAAGCGCAAGCAAATATTTTGGTTTGGTGTGCTGGGCAGCCTATTTTTTATCGCAGTTGGTTTAGTTGTTGTTGTTAACAAAGGTTTTGAGCAGCGTTTTAACATGCCAACCTCACTTAGCAGCTCGTTTTGGTTCACGCAACGAGCAGATGAATGTTTTGATAAACCTAACCTAGCAACAAATAAAGATTGGTTATGCGGCCTGGGTGTTAAAGCTATAGGTGCTAAACGCGCGAGTATAGATAGCACAGAAGATGCTAAGCCAGCATTTATGGTGTTTGGCGATTCGCATTCTAAGGCCTTAATGGATGCTTTTGATCTGGCTGCTCTGCAAGCCAATATCTACGGCACTTACAGCGGCATTAGCGATTGCACGCCATTCTTAGGTGTTTTCATTTTACGCTCTGATCAAGCACAAGTGGGTTGCCATTTGGTGAATCAGCGTGTGTTCGATTATGTAAAAGCCAACAAAATTAAAAAAGTTTTCCTGATTGGCAGATGGTCAGTGTATACCGATGGCGGCTACGATGGTGCTGAAGCAACTTGGATAGGCGTGACTAAAGATGGCAAAAGAGAAAGAGCCTTATCAAGAAAAGCATTTGAAGCTGGCCTTAAACAAACACTGGTAGCTTATGCCAGCATTGGCACTCAGCTTTATATCGTTGAGCAAGCACCACAGCAAATGGGGGGCGTAAAAGATTTATATTACAAAATGTATGCCAGCAAAATTGATATAAACAACTTGCAAACAGTCACTGACAGCATCCGCGCACTATCGGTTTCTAAACAACAGCATTTGCAGCTGCAATCGTTTGTAAGCCGATTATTTAAGCAGCATGTGCAAGCAGGGCAGCTAAACTTGATTAATTTTGATACTATTTTTTGTGTTCGCGAAAAATGCTTAATCGGCACCGATAAACACAGCTATTACGTTGATAACAACCACCTCAGCACTGCTGGTGGGCGCATGGTGGTGGATGAATTAATTAAACATATTCAAAATTAATACTTGAATTAATTTCAAAAATCATACTCTGCAAGCCCCATAGATATTGGCTTGCAGAGTATCTTTTTATTGTCGTTAAAAATCTGCGCGTGCGCCTACTAACACTGACCTTTCGCCTGCTGGCGCAATGTCCTTTAAAAATGATGCATGCTCGCGAATTTCGTCATCCAGCAAGTTATTGGCTTTGGCAAAAATTTCCACATTAAACTTATTCGAGTTAAATAGTTGTCCCAACTTGTAAGCCGCAATAGCACTCACATTGGTGTAGCCGTCAGTTTCTAACTCGTTTTCTGCGGTGTTATTTTGCTTAAAAGCGCGCAACACATCTAGCTTGGCAGTAAAGTTACCTAAGCTATATTGCAAGCCAGCACCCATTCTTAGCGGCGAAATGCGTGGCAAATCTTGGTTGCTGCGTTTGTTGCGCGCATGCAAATAATCGCCACGCAAGTTCAAATCCCAGTTATCGCTAATATTAAACTTGCCTTCTGCTTCTAAGCCTTTAAATACGGCTGGCACCGCTGCAAATTGTGCAATCGGTAGGCCAGAACCTGCATCGATGTTGCCCGTGTCAAATAAGCCAATAAAATTGCTAAAACGGGTGTAATAGGCGCCCACACTAAAACTGTTTTTGGCATCTTTCCAACGTACTTGCGCGTCTATGCCGTTAGATTTTTCCTTATCAAATTGCGTATTGCCTACCTCAAACTGGCCAGTGGCAATATGTGCGCCGTTGGCATATAGCTCAAAATAACTCGGTGCGCGTTCGTTGTGCGATAAATTGCTGGTGAGTGACCAGATTTGGTTAATTTGATATAAACCACCCAGTGCAAAACTATTGGGGTTAAAGCTATTATTTTGGCCTGCACCAAATACGTCGTTATCTTTAGAATCTACTGTGGTGTGCCCTAAGCGACCGCCAAAGCTAATTTTATGTTTTTGCTCAGTGCTGCCAATTGGTAATTCTTCATACACATACAGCGCTTTATTTTGCGTGTTCACGCTTGGCACAAACGCTTCTTCACCTAGCGCAGCAAAGTTGGTATTATTAAATTGATAACCAATGACACCATTTAAGCCAGCAATCGGGCTGTGACCCGCTTCAATACTACCTTCTAGACCACGGTTTGTGAAGGTTGTGCCAACTTCAGCGCCTTCCAGCTCTTTGTGTTTGTAATCAGTATGCGCCATGCGAAATTTCAAGCGATTGAAGATGCTATCAAAGCCTTTAAATTCACTGGCAATATCCCAACGGTCACTTTTCATGTCGATTGTCACTGCTTCTTCCGCCACGACGCCATAGGTGTTATCTAAAGTGGAATAGGACACACCGACATAGCCTTTGTCGAATGTGAGTGAGGCACCCAATGCGCCACCATCGCCTTCGGCACTGCTATTGACTAGTTTGCCTTTGTTCTCACGCGGCGTGCCATCGGCCTTGCTTTTGCGCCTAGATACTGCAAAACCTGGAATATCTAAATCACTGGTTTTACGCTTGTAAGCATCGCCATGAATCGCAAAAGTGCCATTGCCCACATCTATCACCACCGCGCCATTGCGCGTGTTATCTGGCCCGCCAAAACGCGTCTCCGCTCGCCCAATAATGCCTTCCACTTTTTCAGTGGGGATGCGGTGATCTATCGCATTCACCACGCCGCCCATGGCGCTACCGCCATATAATAAAGCTGCAGGGCCACGCACTACGTCAATTTGCTCAATAATCAGTGGGTCAATGCCCACTGCATGGTCAAAACTTAAACTAGACGCATCTAAAATGCCAATACCGTTTTGCATAATTTTCACGCGCTCGGCATCTAGCCCACGAATCACTGGCCGCGATGCGTTTGGGCCAAATTGTGTTGCCGTTACACCAGGGATGCCGTTGAGCGTTTCGCCCAGCGTAGATTCTCGTCTTAGGGAAAGCTCACGGCCGTTGAGCACAGAAACAGGCACTACTAACTCATCTGAGCCAACGCCAAGCGGGTTGCCAGTCACTGCCACGGGCGCTAAATCGATATTTTCAGCAGCGAATAAATTGGGAACAAGTAATGCATTGATAGCAAACGCCATCAACTTTTTTTGATAATTAATCATGATAAATCACCTTAAAAAATAAAATTGAGCCAATTGCTTTAAGCAGTTGGAAATTAACGTTTTTTAGATGAAATAAGGCGGGGCGCGGGCTGCGTAGGCAGTGTGAGTGAGAGAGATGTAACTTTGATGATGGAACTCAGCAACAAAAAAATTGCTTGCTGCAAAGTTAAAAACAAAGCTTTTCGCTTGCAAGCCGCCAGCAACTTTGGCAAAACTAATACATTTTCCGCATTGGTCAGCATGTATATTATTATCTTGTTTGTTAGGGTCTTGCTGATTGTCGCTAGTTTGATTATGTTTAGCAAAATCTTCCACATGACTAATGCCATGCGTCACCGCGCCCATTTGCGCAAAAGCAAATACAAAAATTAAGGCAAGGTGAATGGAAAACCGTCTAAACATACTTTTTAAGATAACATAAACTTTGGATAGTTTAAATATTATTAAATGATAAATTAAAAAGTTATTCAAATAGATGCTCCGCAAGCCAATATCCATGAGGCCTGCAGAGCATATAGTTTGTTATTTAATTTAACTTTGTGTGGCAATAGTTTGGTAGTATTTAATTAATCTATAAAACTCAATAAAAGCAAAAATGTTTGTTTCAATTATTATCAGCTTTATCGTTACACCCATCATCCGTGCCAAGCTTAATCATCAGTTTATGCTCGGTGCGCGTAATCAAGCTTTTCTCACTGAATATGTCTCAGGCATGGAAACCGTGAAATCGCTGCAAATGGAACCACAACTGAAGCAAACCTTTGGCAACTATTTAAGCACATACCTCAATGCCAGCTTTGATAGTCGTAAACTCTCCATTACCTATAACACCGCTGCTAATACCCTAGACCAACTACAAACATTGGCGATTCTTTGTGTGGGTGCCTGGCTAGTCATGCATAACACGAACTTTACTTTCGTTTTTATTCTTGGTGGCATGCTAGTCGCTTTTCAAATGTTCTCAGGCAGACTGTCACAACCTGTCATGCGCCTAGTCGGTTTATGGCAAGAGTTTCAACAAGCTGATATTGCGGTGAAACGTCTGGGTGATGTGATGAATGCACCTGCAGAACCAATGACGCTGATTCCCACCCGTGCCAATGTCAATCAAGC
>JANMBK010000221.1:0-1644 GCA_031360365.1 Methylophilaceae bacterium | reverse complement strand
TGTTGATATATTTGAAATTACTGGTGAAAATTTTGAGCAGATTATGTTTACAAATTGCAACAATCAGCTTGAGTATATTGGCTGCCAAATGTCGTATGGCAACATCACCATTGATGGCGATTGTGGTGATTTTTTAGGTGCAAATATGCGCGGTGGCAGCATTATTTGTCATGGCAACGCTGGTGATAGAGTAGGTGACCAAATGCGCCGCGGCATGATTTTGATTGACGAGAATGTTGGCGATTATTGTGGCAGCCGCATGTTGGCGGGCACCATTGGCGTGTATGGCAAAGTGGGTAGATATGCTGGTTTTGGCATGAAGCGCGGCACGATACTTTTATCTAAACAAGCTAATTTACATGCAACTTTGCATGCAACCATGCAAGATTGCGGCGCACATAACTTGCCTTTTTTGAAGTTGCTTTTTAACGCAATTAAACCATTAAAATCAAAATTTTCTGCACTAGACAGCATGCGCGTTCAGCGCTATGGTGGAGACATCGCCAATGACGGCACTGGCGAAATTTTAATGCTTGAATAATAGCGCTTGAATAATAGACGCCCTTAAATAATCAATAGGAGATTAGCATGGCAAATTTACTGACAAAATTAAAGGGTGACCGTGTTGCACTGCCTGCCGCTTTTTCAAGCAAAGCCGTGTTGTTGGCTTGGCTAGGTGCATTTCTAGCCATTGCAGCGGTGGCACTGCTCAGCAACCAGCTATCGTATTTACTAATATTAGGCTCCTTTGGTGCCAGTTGTGTTGTTTTGTTTGCTTATCCTGATGTGCCATTTTCTCAACCCAGAAACGTCATACTAGGCCACTTTTTAAGCTCGCTGACTGGTTTGATTCTTATCAGTTTTTTTGGTGTAGCGTGGTGGGTGCTTGCGGCGGCTGTGGCCAGTGCAATCGCAGTGATGATGCTCACCCGTACCGTGCACCCGCCTGCTGGCTCTAACCCTGTCATTATTTGGCTAATGGCCGCCTCACACGCTACTTTAAGTTGGGAATTTTTGCTATTCCCCACCCTAGTAGGCGCGATCGTAATTACACTTGTTGCGTTGATTTATAACAATTTAACGCGCGAAGGCAATTACCCAAAATACTGGTTTTAATGTTGTGCATGATAAAATAGCGTTTTAGTTTTACGCTTTTTGTAATCAACATGCCCAAGTATTTAACTGCTGCTTTATATAAATTTGTCGCCCTACCCAATTTCGATGCCCTGCAAGCCAATATCCATGAGGCTTGCGTGGCACATCAAATAAAGGGTACTATTTTATTGGCCAATGAAGGGATTAACGGCACTATTGCAGGGCTGCCAGAAAACATCCAAAAAGTGCTGCATTTTTTACGCACCGACGCTGCCTTTGAAGGCAAATTTGCTAACTTAGAACACAAAGAATCTTACGCTGACGAGCATCCGTTTTACCGCATGAAGGTGAAATTAAAAAAAGAAATTGTGACCATGGGTGTGCCAAGTGTTAACCCCAATAATACGGTGGGCACCTATATAAAGCCAGAGGATTGGAACGCGCTGATTGCCGACCCTGACGTGATGGTGCTGGATACGCGCAACGACTACGAGGTGCACATTGGCACCTTTAAAGGTGCGGTTAACCCTGAAACCACTACCTTTCGCG
>JANMBK010000137.1:0-15749 GCA_031360365.1 Methylophilaceae bacterium | reverse complement strand
GATATAACTAAAATATTTCACATCACGCGCAATTTCACTGGGGTTTTTATTCTGCAGTATCAGCTGTGTATAACTTTGGTCGCCATGCATATACTGCTGGCGCAACAAGCTACTTAAGCGTTTCTGTTGCTCACTTAGGCTTGCATTTAAAGTCGTTGATTGTTTTTTAAGTGTGTTTAAGGTGTTTTTGTTTTTATTTTGTTTTTGGCTGATTTCGCGCAGCCTTTTATCGGCGCCACTAATGGCGGTTTCAGAGTCCTTTAGCGCATCTGCTGCGTCTTTATGCGCCGCTTGGTTATTATCTAGCTCTTTTTTAAGCGCATTAATTTTTTCATGCAAATCACTTAAATCTTCTTTTGCGACATCAATTTTTTTTGCAGCAAAGCTGCTTGTGCTAGCCACGCACAAGCATAAAATAAATAGCCATTTAAGCATTTGATTTAAATTTTGAGCGGCTAAGAGACAAACGTCAGCAGGTTTTTGCCTGTCATCTCAACCGGTTGCGGCAAACCCATCATGGCTAATAATGTTGGTGCAATGTCAGAAAGCGCGCCGGTGTCGGCTAATAGAGCAGGACGCCCCACATATATAAGTGGCACGAGATTGACTGTGTGTTGCGTGTGCGCTTGGTTGCTGTCGTGGTCAAACATAGCTTCTGCATTGCCATGGTCTGCCGTAATAATCACTTCTGCACCTACTTCTCGTGCAGCTTGCACCACGCGCCCAACGCAAGTATCTAGCGCTTCCACCGCTTTAACAGCCGCCGCCAAAATGCCAGAATGCCCTACCATATCGCTATTGGCATAATTGCAAATAATAGCGTTATATTTTTTGCTAGTAATAGCTTCTACTAGTTTATCGGTGACTTCTGGCGCGCTCATTTCCGGTTGCAAATCGTAAGTAGCCACTTTGGGAGAAGGTACTAAAATGCGGTCTTCGCCTTTAAAAACTGTTTCCTCACCGCCGTTAAAAAAGAAAGTCACGTGCGGATATTTCTCAGTTTCGGCGATGCGTAACTGCGTTAAATTGAGGTTTTGTAAGTATTCGCCAAAAGTATTGGGTACGCTAGTTGCGGCAAATATGGGTGTAGCTTTGGTTTGCTTGGCATCGTATTGGGTTAATGTAAAGTAGCCAGATAACTTTGGAACGCGGCTACGCGTAAAGCCAGTAAAGTCGGGGTTAAGCAGTGCATCTGTCACTTGCCGCGTGCGGTCACTTCTAAAGTTCATATACACCACTGCATCGCCATCCTCTAGGCGCAGTGGCGACTCATTTAGCTTGCAGATAACGGTACATTTTACAAACTCATCACTCTCTTTGCGCGCATAGGCGTTGTGCAACGCTCCGCTGGCAGTTGCTTCAGTAAATTCACCCACACCATTGACTAACATGTTGTAAGCTGGCAACACACGCTCCCAGCGTTTGTCTCTATCCATGCTGTAAAATCGGCCAGAAACGCTAACGATTTTACCAACACCTAACGCTTTTATTTTGTCTTCTACTGCAGCCAAATACGGCACAGCGCTAATCGGCGGTGTATCGCGGCCATCTAAAAATGCATGCAGATAGATACGCTGTAAGCCTTGCTGGGCGGCCATCTCCAGCATGGTTAAAATATGGCTAATATGACTATGTACGCCTCCATCGGATAGCAGTCCGTAAATATGCAGCGCTTTGTTGCTGGCTTTTAGGTTTTGTAGCGCTTTCACTAATTCTGTGTGTTTAAAAAACTCGCCAGAGCTAATGGAGTTATTAATGCGCTCAAAATCTTGAAAAACAATGCGCCCCGCACCAATATTCAAATGTCCGACCTCAGAGTTGCCCATTTGCCCATCCGGCAGACCCACATAATGCTCAGAGGCGTTAATCAGCGTATGCGGAAATTGCGCTTTTATGGCATCTAAATTGGGCGTGTTAGCTTGCGCAATGGCATTATTTTCAATGGCATCGCTATGGCCAAAGCCATCTAAAATTAACAAGATAACTGGCTTGGGTTTAGTGTTGTTTTGCATAGTTTCTTTAAAGGTAAAATGTTTAAAATTTTGAATGCGTTATCTATTATAATAGTCGCCCATAAAGACGCCTAGCAAAAGCGCACTAAAGTAGGCAATTGTCTTAAATTGATTGCTTGAATTGACTGTTAAATCTCGCCATTTAAATAAAAACTACTGGATTTAAATATGTTTGAATTTGTAAAAGAAAATGCAATATTAATCGGCCTGGTTATTGGGTCTGGCATTGCCTTACTGTGGCCTATGCTGAACCGTAGTTCCGGTGGCGTTACTAATATCAATAGTACCGAGGCGGTGGTGCTAATGAATCGCACTAAGCCACTGATACTGGATGTGCGTGATAAGGAAGAATTTGCCGCTGGGCATATTCAAGGCGCTAAGCATATCCCTGTAGCTGAATTGGCTACACGTATTAAAGAGATTGAAAAATATAAAGATAAGCCTGTGCTAGTGCATTGCCAAAAAGGCCTGCGCGCCAAGGGGGCTTGTAGCATATTAAAAGCACAACAATTTAGCCAACTCAATAACTTACAAGGTGGCTTAGATGCTTGGGTAGAAGCCAAAATGCCGCTAGTAAAAGGTTAAATAAAATGTCAAAAATTGTTATGTACACGACAGCAGTATGCCCTTATTGCATTAATGCAGAACGGCTGCTTAACAGTAAAGGCGTGAAAGAAATCAGCAAAATTCGGGTAGATTTGCAGCCAGAAATGCGTATTGAGATGATGCAAAAAACCGGTCGCCGTACCGTGCCACAAATTTATATCGGCGAGCAGCATATTGGTGGTTTTGATGATTTGCGGGCACTCGACGTGTCGGGTGACTTAGATCCATTATTAGCACGATAAGATTTTGCTGAATAAAAGCCAATAAGCGGCTAAAATGCTTAAAATTTTTTAATTAACACTACACTTAATTTAACCTATTTAATTCACCAATATCAATCGTTTTTAGGAATAAACAGATGGCAAAAGAAGACATAAAGAAAAATCAGGCGAATGCAGATGAAGCTGCACAAAATGCACAACCAGGCTTTGGCATTGAGAAGCTCTATGTAAAAGATGCCTCGATTGAAGTGCCTAACGCCCCGCAAATTTTTACCGAGCGCACGGCGCCGCAAGTGAATGTGGAACTGGGTAACGCCGCACAAAAACTAGATGAAGGTATTTTTGAAGTAGCGATTAAAGTCACGGTAACAGCAAAAATTGGCGATAAAACAGCTTTTTTGGTTGAGGCCACGCAAGCGGGTATTTTTGCCATTCGTAATGTGCCAGATGAAAATTTAGAGCTAATTTTAGCGGTCACTTGCCCGAATATTTTGTTTCCATATGCGCGCGAAGCGGTATCAGATATGGTGACGCGTGCAGGTTTTGCGCCAGTATTGCTTAACCCAATTAATTTTGAGGCGCTGTATATGCAACAAAAAGAACAAGCGCAGCAAAAACAGCAAGCAGAAAATGCTGCTAAAGCTAACTAAATCGCAAAATCTGGTCTTAAATTCAGGTGTTAAATTTATGCCAAAACCTATGTTAGGCCTTGCTAAGTGTTTAATACTAACCGCAGGCCTAGCATTTTCTTTATCGGCGCTCGCTCTAGAGTTCCGTGCCATCGCCTCAGCCAAAGTCATCAGCTACGATGCGCCCTCTAAAGAAGCTAGTAAACTGTATATTTTAGGCAATGGCTATCCAGTTGAGGTAATTGTAAACCTGGGTGATTGGATTAAAGTACGCGACAGCCAAGGTGGGCTAAGTTGGGTAGAAAGTAAGTCGTTAAGCACTACACGTACTGTTTTGGTGCTAGCCAAAACTGATATTAAAGCGGCTGAAGATGCGGCCTCTGCGTTGGTGGCGACGGTAGAACAATATGTTGTGCTAGAGTTGGTAGCTGGCGGCGCCAACAATAATTGGGTTAAAGTGAAGCATCGTGATGGCTTAACAGGCTTTGTGCAGGTGGATAAGCTATGGGGCGCGAACTAAATGGGCGGTGCGAATTAAATGGCAGGCGTGAATTAATTGGCTAAGATTGCCGTTTTGGGAGCAGGCGCGTGGGGCACAGCGTTGGCCATGCACATTAGCAAGCTGCATCAAGTTTCTTTGTGGGCTCGCAACAGCGGCCATGTATCTGGCATGCGCAAATCTCGCGCCAATCCACTGTATTTAGGCGATTTTAAATTTCACGATAATTTGCAAGTGGAAGATAATTTAGGTCTAGCCATTCAAGATGCGGATTTAATATTATCGGTAGTGCCAACTGCTGGTTTTCGTAATATTTTAAAACAAATCAAGAAATTACAATCTACACAACCGATTATTTGGGCACATAAAGGCTTAGAGCCACAAACCGCAAAACTGCCGCACGAAGTTGCTTTGGAAGAGTTAGGTAATCCTGTAATTTCTGGTCAGCAGTGGGGCGCATTATCAGGCCCCAGTTTTGCCGCAGAGCTGGTGCGTGGCTTACCCACCGCTGTCACATTGGCTTCTACCGATGAGGCGTTTGCGCTACAAGCTTGTCGTTTAATTCATGGCGGCAATTTACGCGTATACAACAGCACCGATGTGATTGGTGTATCGGTGGGCGGAGCAGTTAAAAATGTGATGGCGATTGCTGCAGGCATCAGTGATGGCATGGGTTTTGGCAATAACGCACGTGCCGCCATGATCACGCGTGGCTTGGCAGAAATCACGCGTTTTGGCATGGCGCTAGGCGCAAAAGCTGATACTTTTATGGGCCTGGCAGGTGCGGGCGATTTGGTGCTCACTTGCACTGGGCAATATTCTAGAAACCGCGAAGTAGGGCTGCAACTGGCTTCTGGTAAGGCGTTAGAAGATGTGCTCAAAGGTTTAGGTCATGTGGCAGAAGGCGTGAATACTGCGCGAGAGGTGATGCGCCGAGCAGATAGTTTGGGCGTAGATATGCCAATTACTTATGAAGTGAATCAGGCATTAACACAAGGAAAATCTGCCAAAGACGCGGTGATGGATTTGCTTGGCCGCTCGCAAAAAGCCGATGGCGTTTAAAGTACAGCGTTTAAAGTTAAACTTACTAATCTTGCTAATTAAAATACCGATATTTAGGCAGTAAAAATTCCTGAATAGAAGCTCTTCTGCGGTCTTTCAGCCTACGTTTATTGGCGTAAACTGACTTTCTTTTTTGATCGAGCAATTCCATATCTCTTCTTTCAAAGCCTGTGCGTCTATCATCATAGCGCAATAAACTACAAGTACATTTTTCTGCATTGCAGCCTTGCAAAGGCAACACAGGCGCGCTGTTTGCCAGTATAGGAGTAGTTTTAAAGGCAAGTGCGCTTTTGCATGAATGATCGCCTGCGCTGAATACAACGCACCTAAACTGCGGGTTAAAAAGCGATTGGTCAGATTCTTTTGCGATAACTTTTTTAAGTCTGGCTTCAGATAATTTAGAAACCAACCATAGGCAAAATACAAGCAAAATAATCGCCAACATCACTATGTTCACAATACCCAAGTTTGTTAGAAAACCTAGGTTTGTCAGAACACCCAAGTTTGTCAAAAAATCCAAGTTTGGCAGATTAATCATCGAAAATATTTACTGTTTTTTTAAACTGATAAGGTCTTATACCATACATAAATTGCGCGCATAAATCAAAGAGTTTTTTAAACAATTACAACCCGTTTTTAAAATCTAATTGGCGCCAAGCTTCATATAGCAACACCGCCGCGCTGTTAGATAAATTTAAGCTGCGGCTATCGGGCAACATTGGTAAGCGTAGCCTGCTTTCAGGCGCAAACTCATTGCGAATTTCTTCTGGCAGCCCGCGTGTTTCTGGGCCAAACACAAACACATCGTCGGCTTTAAAATTTACTTTTGTGTAGTGTTGGCTACCTTTTGTAGTGATTGCAAATAAGCATTTTCCCGTCATTGCCAGTTTAAAATCTGCCCAATTTTTGTGTAGAGTTAAGTTTGCGTATTCGTGATAATCCAATCCTGCACGTTTCAGCTGTTTATCTTCCAACTTAAAACCCAGCGGCTCAATCAAGTGCAAAGCCGTACCAGTATTGGCACATAGGCGAATGATGTTACCCGTATTAGGCGGAATTTCTGGTTCAAAAAGAGCGATGTGAAACATTTAAAATGGCTTTCTTTATTCGTTATTCCTGCGAAAGCAGGAATAACGCGTTGTAGGATTTATGTATAAAGCAGCAACTTATTTATGCGGCAATGTGCGTGCAATTACCCAGCATTCTACATGCGCAGCACCCGCTTTTTTTAAGGTTTTTGCGAGTTCGTTCAAGCTGGCACCGCTGGTCATGACGTCGTCGACAATGGCGATGCGTTTGCCAGATAAATCGCCCCCTACTTTAAAAGCGCCCTTTATATTTTTCACCCGCTGTTTTAGCGGCAGGCTGGCTTGCGGCGGCGTGAGTTTTTGGCGGATAACAATTTTATAGTCTAGTTTTTCAGGTTGATTTTTTGTTAATACTTTTGCAATTTCAAGTGCTTGGTTAAAGCCGCGCTGTTTAATGCGTGCTGGATGCATGGGCATGGGAATAATTAAATCAATATTTTTTGAACGGTATTCTGAGCTTATTTTTTCACTTAAAAACCGCCCAAAACTATCTCCAATATTTAAGCTGTTGCCATATTTATAGCGCTGCATCATGGCATCGATGGGGAATTGGTACAAGAATATCGCGTGGGTAGTGTCAAAATCGGGCGGCGAGTTTAAGCAGCTACCACAAACTATTCCGATGCTTTCAAGTCCGCATTGTGGGCAACTACTGATTGGGTGCCAGGGTAAGTCTTCTAGGCATGCCCTGCAAAGTGCATGGCTATTGGCCTGCAGAGCATTGTTTTTTGATCGTGTATTATCAGGCGAGCTTTTTAAGTTATTTTCGTTAATATTCGCGACACAAAGCAGGCAGTTTTGTTTAAAAATAGCCTGCTTCCAAATATCAAAATAAAACCTATAATTTAACAGTTGATTATTATTTAACCAGTTGTTTATCAGTTGCTTCATATTGCCTTTACAGCTTATAATTTGTCTAATAAACAGTCACATACAAGGGTGCAACATGCTAGAAATAAAAGGTAGTGTCAATCAAAAATCTGCACAAGAATCTATTATAAGCTTAGATTCTTTAAAGCGAAGCGCCTGTGAAGCTAATGTGGTGAATCGTTGGAGCGTGGATGAAATCGTTGCCTTATTTGAGTTGCCGTTTAGCGATTTAATGCATCAAGCGCAAACCGTGCATCGCGAATACCACAATCCCAATGCGGTACAAGTGAGTACGCTTTTATCGATTAAAACAGGTGGTTGCAGTGAAGATTGCAGCTATTGCCCGCAAGCTGCGCGTTACCATACTGATGTCGAAAATGAACCGCTAATGGCGTTGGATGAAGTGGTGAAAGCTGCGCAAGAGGCGAAAGATAGCGGCGCCAGCCGCTTCTGCATGGGCGCAGCATGGCGCGGCCCAAAACAGCGTGATTTAGAGCCCGTGTTAAAAATGATTGCCGAAGTAAAAGCCATGGGGCTTGAAACCTGTGCCACGTTGGGCATGTTAAAAGATGGTCAAGCCGAGCAATTGAAAGATGCCGGGTTAGATTATTACAATCACAACCTAGACACAGCGCCCGAGTTTTATGGCGATGTAATTACCACACGCACTTATCAAGACCGCTTAGATACACTTGGGCGTGTAAGAAATGCTGACATTAATGTGTGCAGCGGTGGCATTATTGGCATGGGTGAATCACGCAATCAACGCGCTGGTTTATTGGCGCAGTTAGCCAACATGGAAAAGCCGCCTGAAAGTGTGCCGATTAATTTGCTGACGCAAGTTGAAGGCACGCCTTTGCACGGCACAGATGCACTTGACCCGATTGAATTTGTGCGCACTATTGCTGCCGCGCGCATTACTATGCCGCATAGCTTTGTGCGCCTTTCTGCAGGCCGCCAAAGTATGCATGAAGGGATTCAGGCGTTGTGCTTTTTGGCGGGCGCCAATAGTATTTTTTATGGCGAAAAGCTACTGACAACGGCCAACCCAGAAGCCGAAACCGATAAGGCTTTATTTAACAGACTGGGCATTACTAAAATCTAATGTTACTAGCTTTACAAGCAGAACTCGACCAACGCAAAGCCGATGGTTTATTGCGTCAACGCCGCCTATTGGATTCGCCCCAAGCGGAATACATTGTAGCGAATGGGCAAAATTATTTGTCGTTTTGCAGTAACGATTATTTAGGCTTGGCTAATCACCCCAAACTCATCGCTACCATGCAAGCGGCTGCGGGTGACTCTGGCGTGGGCAGTGGCGCGTCCAACCTCATTACCGGGCATCATCGCTATCACGATGAATTAGAAAAAAAACTCGCAAAATTTGTTGATCTGCCAGCAGCGCTGGTATTTTCGACAGGATTCATGGCCAATATCGGCGTGCTTGGCGCGCTGGTTGGGCGTGGCGATGCGATTTTTGCGGATAAACTCAATCATGCTTGCTTAAACGATGGCGGTTATTACTCGCTGGCAGACTTTAATCGCTTTGCGCACAACGATGTAGCAGCGCTAGAAAAATTGCTAAAAGCCAGCACTGCTAATCACAAGTTAATTGCTGTCGATGCGGTATTTAGCATGGATGGCGACATTGCACCGCTGTCTGATTATTTGCGCTTGTGCGAGCAATATGATGCGTATTTATATGTCGATGACGCGCATGGTTTTGGTGTGTTGGGCCAAAATGGCAAAGGCAGCTTAAGTCATTATAATTTGGGATTATCAAAATCAATATCCCCTCGCATTATTTATATGGCCACGCTGGGTAAAGCAGCCGGTGTCGCTGGTGCTTTTGTGGCAGGTCAGCAAGTGGTGATTGATTATTTAATCCAAACGGCAAAAAGCTATGTTTATAGCACTCCAGCGCCGCCAGCATTGTCAGCCACGCTGGCAGAATCTGTGAATTTAATTGAAGCTGGTGATGATTTGCGTGCCCATTTGCAGCATTTAATTGCCAAACTAAAGCAACATTTACGCTTAAAAACTTGGCAGTTAATGCCATCAGAAACTGCAGTGCAACCATTAGTGATTGGTAGTAACCATGCGGCAGTTGGCTTAAGTGAGTACTTACAAAAACTAGGCATTTTAGTGCCTGCCATTCGCCCACCCACGGTGCCTGCGAATACCGCACGACTACGCATTTCGCTATCGGCTGCGCATACTGTTGAAGACGTTATAAAATTAGCCAGTGCGATTAACGAAGCAGAAAAGGTAATGGTATGAGTGTACATGTAGATATTATCGGCCAAGGCCAACCACTGGTGTTGATACACGGCTGGGGCATGCACAGCGGTGTGTGGCAGCCGCTGGTTAAACGGTTATCTACAAAATACATGCTGTATTTGGTGGATTTACCTGGCATGGGCAATAGCCGCCCTGTGGAGCCTTATCATTTATACAATTTGGCCGATGAAGTGGCGGAGATGATTCCTGGTGTATCCGATGTGCTGGGTTGGTCGCTTGGCGGCTTGGTTGCGCAGCGCATTGCACTGAACCAGCCAGATAGAATTAGGCGCTTGATTTTAGTGGGTAGCACGCCGAAATTTGTAGCTACATCAGATTGGCAGGCAGGCATAGACCCAGCTAATTTTAGTGCGTTTGCCGAGCAGGTGAACCATGATTACAAAGCCACCATGCTGCAGTTTTTAACGCTGCAATGCATGAAAGCCAGTGATGCGCGAAGCACCATCAAACAGCTTAGGCAAAGTTTTGAAACCAAGCCGACTCCAACGCAAACCACACTGCAACGCGCTCTGCATATTTTACTGGAGTCTGATTTGCGTGCAGAAATTGCTGATATTCGTAAACCGACTTTGTTGATTCATGGCGACAGAGATACGCTTGCGCCCGTGCAAGCTGCACATTGGATGATGCAGCAATTACCTGTGGGCTTTTTGCGTGTGATATCGGGCGCGGCGCATGCACCGTTTTTATCGCATACCGATCAATTTATAGTAACGCTCAATCAGTTTCTTGAGCCAACTGTTTGATGGATCAAGCTGTAAAAGATGTAGCACGAGACGAATCGCAAGATGAGTATCGCATCGATAAAGCGCGCGTGCGTGCTGCGTTTAGCCGCGCGGCAGATAGTTATGATGCCGCCGCTGTGCTACAAAAACGTGTGCGCGAGGAAATGCTAGACAGATTGAGTTTAATTAAGATAGCCCCAAACACCATATTAGATGCGGGCTGTGGCACAGGCGCTGGCAGCTTTGCGCTGCAAAAAAAGTTTAAACGCGCACAAGTGACCTCGCTGGATATTGCTTTCAAAATGCTGCAAAAAACGGCGCAGCAGCAACCTTTTCTTCAGAAAGTCTTACATAAGCAAAAACTCATTTGCGCTGATATAGAAAGCTTGCCGATTGCTAGCAACAGCATGAACTTGCTTTGGAGCAACTTGGCCCTGCAATGGTGTAATGATTTAGATGCTGCGTTTAACGAAGCCGCGCGTGTGTTGCAGCCAGATGGCTTATTTATGTTTAGTACGTTTGGGCCAGATACACTTAAAGAATTGCGCGCTGCCAGCAGCAATGGTCACACACATGTCAGTAGATTTATCGACATGCATGATATTGGCGATGCGCTCACACGTGCCGGTTTTAGCGCGCCAGTGCTAGATGTGGAGCATTACACATTGACTTACGATAATGTAAAAGGCGTGATGACAGACTTAAAAAGTATAGGCGCGCACAACGCGACTTTTGGTCGCAACCGAGGTCTCGCTGGTAAGGGGTTTCTGCAAAACCTCACGCAAAATTATGAGCAATTTAGAAGCGATGGCAAGCTACCAGCCACTTTTGAAGTCATTTATGGACATGCCTGGAGACCAATATCCATGCGGCTTGCAGGGCAAGGCCATATAACTCAAGACTATGCTCCCATAGAATTTGTAAAGCGTAAATGAAACAAGCATTTTTTGTGACTGGAACGGATACAGATGTCGGCAAAACTTACGTTGCGTGTAAGTTAATCAATGACTACATTGCACAAGGTTACAAAGTGGTGGGAATGAAGCCAGTAGCGGCAGGTGGTGATTTTGTCGATGAAAAATGGCTGAATAACGATGTGCTAAAACTAGAGGCCGCCAGTAATGTAAAAGCGCCACGCGAACTCATCAACCCATACAGTTTTAAAGAAGCCATTGCGCCGCATATTGCGGCAGAAATAACGGGCGTTGAGATTAAAATTGAAGTGATACAGCAAGCATTTATGCGGCTTACGGACATGGCGGATATCGTGATTGTGGAAGGCGCAGGCGGCTTTTTAGTCCCTTTGAACAAGACTGAAACCATGGCCGATTTAGCTGCAGCGTTGAATATTCGGATCATTTTGGTGGTAGGCATGAAATTGGGTTGCATTAACCATAGCTTGCTAACAGTGGAGGCGATAAAAGCGCGAAAGCTAGCTTTGCATGGTTGGGTGGCCAATCATATTGACCCAAATATGCAAATGTTGGCAGAAAATGAGGCGAGTTTAGGTGCCCGCATCACGCAACCAAAACTGTTTAGTTTGGCTTATAACGAGCTATAAAGTTGCTGCTGTTGGATGTAAGCCAACACCGCATCTGGCATTAAGTATTTTGCAGCTTTGCCAGAAGCTAGCGCTTCACGAATGTGCGTAGCAGATATATCTTGTGCTGTAATCTGCTGCATATGAATGTAACCAGCGGTTTTTTCAGCTAAATCACTACCGTTTTCGGTGTAATTATCGGCTAATAATGCAGTTAGCTGGTCAGATACTTTTGCTTGTACTCGGCTACTTGGTCGTTGCACTAAAATAATGTGGCAATAATTGAGCAATTCTTCCCAGCGATGCCAACTATCTAGTTTGGTAAATGCATCGCTGCCCATCAATAAACACAGTGATGCGTTTTCGCCTAATTCCTCACGCGCTGAAATCAGCGTGTCAATTGTATAAGAAGCACCCGTCCTTTCAAGCTCGCGCGTATCCAATTTAAAAAGTGGATTGTCGGCAATTGCCAGTTGCACCATCTCGGCACGTTGCTGTGCAGAAACGGTTGGCATCGCTTTGTGTGGCGGATTTGCGGATGGAATAAAGTGTATTTCTGCTAAGTTGAGTGCATCTGCAAGCTCTTGCGCCATGCGCAAATGACCGAAGTGAATCGGGTTGAAAGTGCCGCCCAAAAAGCCAATTAAATGATTGCCTGCAGGCCGCATGGATTTTGCCTCCCAGACGTGCTATGCGCGCACGTGCCCATCGCCTAATACAATATATTTAAGCGAAGTTAAGCCTTCCAAACCCACCGGGCCACGTGCGTGTAACTTGTCGGTCGAAATACCAATTTCAGCACCCAGGCCATATTCAAAGCCATCTGCAAACCTTGTAGAAGCGTTCACCATGACAGAGCTTGAATCAACTTCACGTAAAAATTGGCGCGCTTTAGTGTAATTTTCGGTGACGATAGCTTCGGTATGTTGACTAGAATATTGATTAATGTGCGCAATGGCTTCATCCAACCCATTGACCACTTTAATTGAGATAATCGCCGCCAAATATTCAGTGTAATAATCTTCTTCCGTCGCCAATTTAATATCTTTAAGGCCAGCCTCTTTTAAAATTGCACGCGTCTCTTCACAACCACGCATTTCAATACCGTGTTTAGTGAGCATAGCGGCCAGTGCTGGCAACATGCTTTTAGCTACCGAGCGTGCGATAAGCAATGATTCTGCCGTGTTGCAAGTGCCTAAGCGCTGCGTTTTGCTGTTCTCTAATATAGGCAAGGCTTTGGCTAAATCTGCATCGTCATCTACATACACGTGGCAATTGCCATCTAAATGCTTGATCACAGGAATGCGCGCATCATTGCTAACGCGCTCAATCAGGCCTTTGCCGCCGCGAGGCACAATGACATCCACATAAGCTTTCATGGTAATTAACTCACCGACTGCGGCACGGTCTGTGGTTTCCACCACTTGCACGGCGGAGGTAGGCAAGCCCGCTTTCTGCAAGCCTTCATGCACGAGTTTTGCCAAGGCTTGATTGCAATAAATGGCCTCGCTGCCACCACGCAAAATGCAGGCGTTGCCAGATTTTATGCAAAGGCCAGCCGCATCAATCGTTACGTTTGGCCGTGCTTCGTAAATAATGCCGATAACGCCTAAAGGCACGCGCATTTGGCCAAGCTGTATGCCGCTAGGCAGATATTTAAAATTGCTCATTTCACCAATGGGGTCTGGCAGCGCGGCAATTTGTTGCAAGCCTTCAGCCATGTTGGCAATAGATTTTTCAGAAATCGCGAGGCGCTCTAACATGGCAGCCTCTAAACCAGTTTTTTTTGCCGCATCACAATCTTTTTTGTTAGCATTTAATAACGTTGTTTTTTCGCGCATAATTGCCGCCGCAATGTATAACAAGGCTTGGTTTTTGGTGTTGGTATCAGCCGCCGCCATGGCGCGCGAGGCTTTACGTGCAGCAACGCCCACATTTTGCATGTAATTTTTAATATCGTGATTAATGTCCATAGTCGACATTATACGTTTTTGCTTAAAACTAAACTAGCGCCCACGCACTTTGGCTAAGCCAAAACATAGTCTCGACAGCTCCAGCCAGGCATCGCCATGCATCACACCTTTGGCGGTTTTGTCGATATCGCATAGTTTTTGTAGTGCCGCTTCTAGCTGGCGCAGGCTTAACCGAGCAAGCGCGCGCTTAACTAAATTTTGACGCTCACCATAAATACGCGCGTTGGTCATGGCGTTCATCACGTTTTCACCATTTTTCTCGGCGTATTTAATGCGCAGCAATGGTCGCAGCACCCACATCAGTGGGTTCATCACTGCCACTGCAGTTTCACCTTCTTCTTGCAGGCCTTGCAGAATGCGCGTGGTGCGCTCGGTATCACCCGCCAATACCGCCTCTCCTAGCTGAAACGCGTCATAGCGGGATACATTTAACACTGACTCGCGCACTGCCTGTGCGCTAATTTCACCTGCGGGGTAAAGTAGGCCTAACTTTTGCACCTCTTGGTGCGCCGCCAATAAATTGCCCTCTACTTGATGCGCAATAAAAGCCAGCGTGGCAGTATCGGTGCTTTGGTTTTGTGCTTTAAGTCGTGCTGTCAGCCATTGCGGCAGCTGGCTTGGAGTAATTTCTTTTAGCTCGATTAAGCTGCTGGCATTTTGCAGCGCATTGAACCAAGCGCTGTTTTTGGCATCGCGCTCTAGGTTGGGCAGGGTGATAATAATGGTGGTATCGGGGATTAGTTTATTCGCCAGCTCAACCAATGCTTTGCCGCCTTCTACGCCAGGCTTACCGCTGGAAATGTGAATTTCTAGAACACGTTTCGAAGCAAATAGCGACATAGCTTGACCAAAATGGCCAATCTGTTGCCAATCAAAATTGCGTTCTACAATATAGCTGGTGCGCTCATCGGCACCTGCCTTGCGTGCGGCTAATCTAATCGCGTCTAGGCATTCACTTTGCGCTAGCGGCTCATCGCCCACCAGCACATACAACGGTGATAATTTATGCAGAAGGTGTTGTTTGAGTTGGCTTGAATCTAGGCGCATGAAACGAAGGCGCTATTTTTTTAAGCTAGAAAGTCTGCGCATGATGTTGCTTAGCACATCGGCTTGCATGTTTTCAAATAGGTGTTTTTCTTCACCTTGTTTGGCCAGCAAGTTGGCATCGCTGTAAGTGAAGTCGCGTCTTGCTTCAACCGTTTGTGCCGGACTCCATAGTTCAGCCCCAGCCAGTTTGGTGCGATAATGCACACGGTAATACAATTCAAATTCGTTCACTGTACCTCTGCCCGCCAAAGACAAAATACGCTTTTCGCTTTCCTCACCTAAGGTTTCAAGCAGTAACTCCGCGCCATAGGCGCTAGGCAACACTTTCACACCATTGTTGGTGAGTGATTTGTTCAAGTTTTTTGAGATAACCAGCGTGTTGCCTTGAATGAAAATACTACTGAAAGCCACATCAGTTGCACCACGCAACTTAAAGCCGCAAGCAACTAAGTTTGTCACTAAGCTTGCAACAAGCAACATTAAAAACAACGCGCGCAAATTGAATTTAAGCATCAAGAAATCACCACATTTTCTAGTTTATTACTAGGTTTACCAACTTATTCGGTACAACAATGATTTTACGCACAGTTGCACCATCTACCAAGAATTTCGTGACAAAATCTTGTGCAATCACTAATTGTTCAATTTCTGCCTTATCAGTTTCACGTGGTACGCTTAAGTTGCCACGCAGTTTTCCGTTAACTTGTACCACATACTCAATACTGTCTTGCACCATAGCGGCTTTATCAGGCATAGGCCACGAGGCGCATAGAATATGGCTTGCAGAGGCATCATTTTGGCTCGCACTATTATTTATACTCAGTTGTGCATAAATTTCTTGGCAAATATGCGGCACGATTGGTGAAAGTAACAATGCCACATTTTGCAATACTTCTTGGCGCACACTTCTAGTTTTATCGTCAATACCTTCAATTTTGGCTAATGCATTCATCAGCTCCATTACGCTAGAAATGGCTGTGTTAAAGCTGTGGCGGCGACCATAATCATCGCCCACTTTTTCGATGGTTTGGTGTAATTGTAAGCGTAAGCTTTTAAGTTCTGATGACAACTCACCCGTTTTATAAGCTGTAACTTGGCCTAATTGCACATGCTCATAACAAGCTTTCCATAAGCGTTTTAAAAAGCGGCTAGCACCTTCTACGCCACTGTCTGCCC
>JANMBK010000123.1:0-6531 GCA_031360365.1 Methylophilaceae bacterium | reverse complement strand
CAACGATTTTCGCTTACTACCCAAAATTTACGGTTTTGTAAATTAGGTAAAAAACGGCGCCATGTTTTGTTTTGTGCGTGAGAAACATTGTTGCCCACCATTGGCTTTTTGCCAGTTACCATACATACACGTGCCATGGTTATCTCCAGATTTTTACTTAAAGCTTTTGCTTTTTGCGAAAGAGCGCAATTATAGTACGAAACCTAGGTTTGTTTCAAGGTTTATTCAACCTAAATATAAGATTTTGTAGCGTTTTTGCTAATGTTTTGCTATTCAAATTTTCCGCAGACTAATGCTTACCGGTACTACCAAATCCACCTTCACCACGTTCGCTTGTAGTAAATTCATCAACTAGATGAAAATCTGCCTGTACGACAGGCACAATCACCAATTGCGCGATACGTTCCATTGGGTTCAGTAAAAATGGCTCTTTGCTACGGTTCCAGCAGCTTACTAACAGTTGGCCTTGATAATCTGAGTCGATTAAACCCACCAAATTACCCAACACAATACCGTGTTTATGCCCCAAGCCAGAGCGCGGCAGAATTATTGCGGCGTAATAAGCATTATCAATATGAATCGCCATTCCAGTAGGAATCATCACTGTTTCACCCGCTGCGATGGTTTGCGGGTGTTCAATGCACGCACGCAAATCGAGCCCAGCAGAGCCAGTAGTGGCGTAAGCTGGCATCATATGATGCAAACGGCTATCAAGTATTTTTAGGTCTACAGTAATGCTCATATTGCGCTTTCAGTTAAGTATGTTTTGGTTAAATCAGTCGACTGATATGCATCAAAATTTCGGACGCTAATGCAGTCTTGTTTGCACGCGGCAAAGTGTGAGTGCCATTGTTGTCCAGCAATGTTACGCTTGCCTCGTCGTGTCCCATGCTTTCGCTAACTAAATTCGCCACTAATAATGGCAAATTTTTTGCCTGACGTTTAGCCTCTGCTAGTTTAATTAAATCTTGTGTTTCTGCCGCAAAGCCTACGCAAAATGGCGCATTGGGCAAACTGGCAACTTCTGCCAAAATATCCTTATTTTTTGCTAGCTCTAGCGAAAGTGACGACTCGCTTTTTTTTATTTTTTGCGTGCTTAGTTTTGCTGGCGAATAATCTGCAACGGCGGCCACGCCAATAAAAATATCTTGCTTATTGATATTTTTCATTACGGCTTGATACATACTTTCTGCGCTGGTAGCGCTGATATTGTTCACTTTTTTAGGTGCAGTGAGAGAAGTTGCGCCGCTCACCAAAGTCACTTCAGCACCCATGTCGGAGGCAACACTAGCCAACGCATAACCCATTTTTCCGCTGCTTAAATTGGTAATGGCGCGCACTGGGTCTATCATTTCCAGTGTCGCGCCAGCAGTAATCAATACGCGCTTTCCATTCAATAATTTGGGTGTAAAGTGCGCGTTGATTAAATCCAATAAATCTTCCGCTTCTAACATACGCCCTAAGCCAATTTCGCCACAGGCTTGGTCTCCGCTATCTGGCCCTAAAATAGCAATATTATCATTTTTAAGCTGCGCGATATTGCGCTGGGTGGCCGCGTTTTCCCACATTTGTTTGTTCATGGCAGGTGCAACTAATAACGAGCAATCTCTAGCTAAACATAACGTAGAAAGCAAATCATCCGCTCTACCATGTACTAATTTGGCGATAAATTCGGCCGAAGCAGGCGCAATTAGAATCGCGTCAGCCTCACGGCTTAACTCAATATGTGGCATGCCGTTTGAAATAGAGCTATCCCACATACCAATAAACACGGGCTTACCAGACAAGGCTTGCATCGTGACAGGCGTAATAAATTTGGTGGCGCCTTCAGTCATCACTACCTGTACTTCGATATTGGCTTTTACCAACAGGCGCACCAATTCGGCCGATTTATATGCTGCGATGCCGCCCGTAATACCTAACACTAATTTTTTGCTTGCTTGGGTCATCTCATAATTTTATATGAAAGGCGCTTGAATAGCGATGTGTGTGATAAACGCTTAATGCTGATAAGATTCACTAAAATCTATAACGATAAATTGATGTGGAAGCCTATGTTTAAAAAAATAAGAATTTTTCTATTATTAATTGTATTTGCAACTGTGGTTCAGCAAACCTTTTTAGATAAATCCGATTTAGATTGGAAAGACAACTTTTATGTAGCCGTTTACCCAGTCAATGCGGATGCTAGCGACGAAGTAGGCGCTTACATTAAAACCCTTACTCGCGAAGATTTTGAGCCGATGGCGGAGTATTTTGCTGAGGAAGGCGCGCGTTACAACCTAGGCATGCGCCGTCCAGTGGAAGTACAATTGGGCGATGTGGTAAGTGCAGTGCCTCCTACACCGCCCAACGGGGGTAGTGTATTTAGCAACATTATTTGGAGCTTAAAATTTCGTTGGTTTGCCTGGAACAATAGCCCAAATGTGCCAGTAAAGCCTGATATTCGGTTGTATTTGTTGTATCACAATCCAGCTACAAATACAGTATTGTCGCACTCGACGGCTTTAAACAAAGGGCGTCTAGGACGCGTTAATTTGTTTGGTAATAAAAGCTATAGCAAACAAAATTTAGTGATTACTGCGCACGAGTTGCTGCATACTTTAACCGCAACTGATAAATATGATTTAGGCTCCACTTTACCTATTTACCCTGATGGTTTTGCCGAGCCAGACAAACAGCCGCGCTACCCGCAAGATTTTGCCGAGCTGATGGGTGGCCGCATTCCAATGAGCGAATCCGCCGCCGAGATACCCAAAAGTTTAGTACAAACCTTGATTGGTGACAAAACTGCTAAAGAGATTGGCTGGTTAAAATAATATGGGCATAAGAGATTGGCCAGCAAGCGAACGTCCACGTGAGAAGCTTATAGAACTAGGCGCAGAAGCCTTATCAGACGCCGAGTTACTGGCGATTTTCTTGCGTGTTGGCGTCACAGGTAAAAGCGCGGTGGATTTAGCGCGCGATTTGTTGAATCAATTCGGTAGCTTAAATGGCATTTTCGCAGCGACTGAGCATGAGTTGAGCCAAGTACATGGCATCGGCAGCAGCAAATATGTGCAGTTACAAGCCATATTTGAAATGAGTCGCCGTGCACTTAATGAGCAATTGCAAAGTCGCGATGTGCTAAGTTCTCCACAAGCGGTTCGTGATTACTTGGTATTAAAGCTGGGCAGCCTGAAAAAAGAAGTGTTTTTGGTGCTGTTTTTAGACACGCAAAACAGGCTACTTGCCACCGAAGAAATGTTTAGCGGTAGCTTAAAAGAAACCAGTGTTTACCCACGAGAGGTGCTGAAACGCGCTTTGCATCACAATGCCGCGTCGGTCATTTTTGCGCACAATCATCCTTCTGGCATCGCGCAACAAAGCCAAGCTGATGAGTTGATTACTAAACAGCTCAAGCAGGCTTTAGATTTAGTCGACGTGCGTGTGCTGGATCATTTTATTGTGGCGGGAAACAATACGCTGTCGTTTTCAGAGCGTGGTTTGCTTTAAAATTTCTGCCGAGCCAAAAAAGATGCTCTGCAAGCCAATATCTATGCGGCTTACAGGGAATGCCAATAATGATACTAGCAAATATTATTGAATGCTATCAAAGTAAAACCAAGGCACTGCGCGATTATGCGCCGCATTTACCAGCATAGTTTGCCCAGCTTTCACCTCGATGGGAGCATCAAATAAATAGGCACATTGCTGCCAGTTGGAGACTTTGGAAGGTTGTGATGGGTGGTTTTCAAACATGACTTTATTGTCGCCATTCATATCCAGCCGCATCCATTGCACTAGCCCATAACAGATGCCAGCCGTTTTGACGGTCATTTCTAGCGTTTTAGTTTGGGCGGGAAAGCGGTTATCGCCTTCAAAATTAAAGTCAAATGCGGCAACGCCATCGCTTAGTAATTGAATATCTAGGTCATTTCTGGCAATCATGCGCTTTTTAGAAACGATGTTATTAAAGCCTTGTAAATTCAAGCCAAACGCGTCATCCACTAGCAAATTACGGCGAATATCTTCACCGGTAAATAGGCCAATCATAATGCTGCCTGCGGCGGGAATCACTTTGCCTTGCGGTTTTAGCAAGCGCCGTTTTGCGTCTTCTAAGCTAGGTAATACATGCTCGCCCAGTAGCTCGCTAGAGAATATTTCAGATACCAAAATATCTGCCTTGGTATTTAAATCGTTGCCAACTTCAAGCTCAGTCGATTTTTTGGCGATGACTTTGATAGTGTCTTGATAATTATTAGCTGCAATAATCTGCTTTGCAGTTTGTGCAATTAGTGGAACTGACTCGCAAGTTACTACTTGTTTCGCGCCTAGCTTCGCTGCCATCATCGCCAGTAAGCCAGAACCTGTACCAATTTCAAACACCGTTGATTTACTCGTTACTACCGCTTTTAGCGCATCAAAGTAGGCTTGGTTGCGATGCTGTTCATTCATCATTGGCACGTGCCATTCTGGCACCACGCGGCTTAGTGCCAAATAAGCGCCTTGCTGCGCGGCAATGTTGGTGGGTGAAATAGCTAGCACTTGGCGATAATAGGTGAGCGCTTCATCTGGTGCAGCCATTTCTTTTAATAGCGCATCCAAATTGGCAAACGCCTCGGCAGAGTTTGGCGTGAGCGTCAGCGCGGCAATAAAACTTTGTGCGGATTCGGGCAAATTGCCTTGCGCTTTTAACACCACTCCCAAGTTGCTATGCACCTCGGCATAATTAGGGCGCAATGCAAGTGCTTTGCGATAACAATCAGCGGCCTCTTTCAGACTATCTAGCTCTTGATAAGTCGCACCCAAATTCACATAAGCCTCTACATAGTTGTGGTTTTCAGCCAACGATTGTTTCATTAACTGCACAGCTGTTTTGAAATCGCCTTTTTGTTTGGCGATTAAACCCAGCAAATGTAATGCATCGACCTGCTTGGGCTGCGCGCGCAACACTTGTTTATACAGCAACTCAGCTTGCACTAAATTGCCCGCTTGGTGCTGTGCCATGGCTGTTTGCAGCGCTTGCTGGGGCGAAAGTTGTGGTGAGTGATTTGTTTGGATTGGTGCTAAGCCAGCTTGCTCGCAACATTGCTTATATTTTTTGCTACTGCCACACGGGCAAGGATCATTTCGGCCAATTTTATTTACCATTGATTTTATTTACCATGATTTTTTAGCTGTACTGCTAGAGTGTTGGTGTTGTTTGATTGCTAATATTGTATCAACTAATTCTACAGAAACTAAGCCAACTGCAATTTAGCAAGCCGTGCATACAAGCCACCTTGCTCTTTTAATGCGGCGGGGCTGCCAATTTCCACAATACGCCCATTTTCTAGCACAATAATGCGGTTGGCTTTTTGTACCGTACTTAATCGGTGAGCAATCATTAAGGTGGTGCGGCCAAGCATAGCGGCTTGCAAGCCCTGTTGTACCAATATTTCGCTTTCTGCGTCCAAAGCGCTGGTTGCTTCATCTAATAATAAAATTGGCGCATCTTTTAAAATAGCGCGTGCAATCGCAATGCGTTGGCGTTGACCACCAGATAATCGCGTACCACGCTCACCCAAGAAAGTCTGATAACCTTCTGGTAATTTATCAATAAATTCATCCACTTGTGCTGCCTTGGCAGCGGTAATTACTTCATCATCGGTGGCGCTTGGTTTACCGTAGCGAATATTCTCTAGCGCATTGGCTGAAAATATCACCGCATCTTGCGGGACTATACCTATGCTGTCGCGCAGACTTTTTAAACTGAGTGTGCTGATATTTTGTCTATTGATACTAATTTCACCAGATGTGGTTTCGTAAAAACGTAACAAGCACTGAAACAAAGTGGTTTTACCCGCACCAGATGGGCCAACTAAGGCAACGGTTTCACCTGCGGCTATCGCTAAATTAATGCCATCTAAGGCGGCAATTTGTGGCCGTGATGGATAATGAAACACCACATCTTTAAATAAAATGCTTGCTTGGGTTGGGTTAAGCAAAGCTTCCGCGTGAGCCGATTCTTTAATGGCAATGTCAGAATGCAGTAGTTCTAGCAAACGCTCGGTGGCGCCCGCAGCGCGCATCACTTCACCCCACACTTCCGCCATGGTGCCCACTGCGCCTGCCACCATCAGTGCATACAGCACAAATGAAGCCAGCTCGCCGCCTGTCATGGTGCCTGCAGAAACTTGCCTTGCACCTACCCACAGCACAAAAATTATAGTGCCCAAAATAGCCGTCACCATCAAAATAGTTAGTGCAGAGCGCACTTTTACCCGTTTTAATGCGGTGGCAAAACTAATATCTGCACTGGTTTTAAAGCGTAAAATTTCGGCTTGTTCTTGTGTGTACGATTGTACGGTTGGCATGGCATTCAGTATTTCGCCCGCCATGGCGCTGCTATCGGCAATGCGATCTTGCGATTCTCGCGATAATTTTTTAACTTTGCGGCCAATGATAATGATTGGCAAAATCAGCAATAACATAAGGCCAACATTGAGTGAAAATAAATACAGATTAGTCACCGCCAGCATAATCATGCCGCCGATAAATTGAAATACG
>JANMBK010000093.1:0-8671 GCA_031360365.1 Methylophilaceae bacterium | reverse complement strand
ACGGCAACTTCGGTTGCCGTTTTTTATTGCCTGTCATTGCGAGCCTAAGGCTTTAATTTAGGCGCGGCAATCCAAGCAAGGTAGCAAACTTAAATATAAGTAAGTTTGTATATAAAAACCAAGTTGCATGGTTTGCTTTGTCCTTTCACTTCTCGCAATGACGTTTGTTATAATTGTAATTAAATAAATTTAACATCTTTTGAAAAGTGCAATATGAATTTATACCCTGTAGTAATTGTAGAAAATTTTTACGAAAACCCAAACGCGATTAGAAAATTTGCGCTAGCGCAAAAATTTACCTATTGCAAACAAGTGCCCAATATAGAATATGTTTATCCAGGTGGTAGAACGCAGGATTTGTCTATTCTTGATAAAGCACTTTTTGACAAAATTTGTACAAAGTTAGTTTCGGTTTTTCACAATGCCGAGCATGACCACATGCGCTGGCTAATTACTACTAGCTTTCAAAGTGTGGCAGAGGAATTCAACCAAGGCGTCATTCATACAGACAACAATACGGTATTTGCTGGCGTGCTATATTTAACGCCTGACGCGCCATTAAATGGCGGTACTTCACTATTTAAAAAAAATAAAACCTTTGATGAAGCCAAGTATCAGCAAGCTTTAGTTAAAAATGATGTGCGCTTTAAGACGGGTGAAATTGCTATGGATACGAGTTATCACAGCATGTTTGATGAAATTGTGCAGGTAAATAATGTGTACAACACACTGATTATTTATGAGGGCAGACACTTTCATGCGGCTAACCAGTTTTTTGGTAAAACTTTGCAAGATTCACGGCTTGCGCAAGTGTTTTTTGTGAGCAAAATTGATGCACAAAAACAAAGTGTGTTTCCGATAAGCCGAGTAAACGCGATTATGGTTTAGTTTGTCATTGCGAGCCCAAAGGTTTCACTTGGGCGTGGCAATCTATACAGCCCAGTTTAGCACTGAAGAATTAACAGATTTCTATAATCATGAATCAACCGGCAGTTTACATTTTAGCTAGTGGCAAAAATGGTACGCTTTATACGGGTGTTACTTCGGATTTAGTCAAGCGTGTTTGGCAACATAAAGAAGATTTAGCCGATGGTTTTACTAAGCGCTATCAAATTCATCACCTTGTTTATTATGAGTTATGCGAAGATATGATAAGTGCAATAGCGAGAGAAAAGCAAATTAAGGCCGGCTCGCGCAGCAGGAAAGTTGCTTTGATTGAGTTGAATAATCCTGATTGGTTAGATTTGTATAACGCTATCATCTAATTTATGGATTGCTTCGTCATTTCATTCCTCGCAATGACAGTCACTCAGTCATTGCGAGCGTAGCGCGGCAATCCATGATTTTAAGTAACTAGCTAAACTGGTTTTTTAAGTAAAATTGCTTGGATTGCTTCGTCATTGCATTTCTCGCAAAGACAGTTACTCGTTTATCCCTAACTCTTGAATTTTACGCGTCAGCGTATTGCGCCCCATGCCAAGCTGGTTAGCGGCTTCTATGCGCCTGCCATCCGTATGCTGTAAGGCTTTCACTATCATCACACGTTCAAAATCTTTAGTGCGTGCATCCAGAACGTTTTGCTCACCACGATTTAGGGCATTAGCCACTTCGACCGCCAGCGCCTCTTGCCATGATTGTGCGCTAGAGGCTTTTGCAGTGTCTTCTTTTAGCTCAGGTGGCAAATCGGCCACATCAACACTTTGCCCTGGTGCCATCACAGTTAGCCAATGGCAGACATTTTCTAGCTGGCGTACATTTCCGCTCCAATTCACTGTGGTTAAGTAACGCAATGCCGCTGCAGACAGCTGTTTAGGTTCTACGCCTAGTTGTATCGCGCTTTGTGCTAAAAAGTGTTTGGTGAGGTGTGGAATATCTTCGCGACGTTCACGCAACGGCGGTAAGCGTAGCCTAATGACATTCAATCTGTGGAATAAGTCTTCTCGGAATAATCCTAGCTTGACGCGCTCTTCTAAGTCTTGGTGTGTAGCGGCAATGACGCGCACGTTAACTTTAAGCGGTTGATGGCCACCGACACGGTAAAACTGACCATCACTTAATACGCGTAATAACCGCGTTTGTAAATCGGCGGGCATATCACCTATCTCGTCCAAAAATAATGTGCCGTTATCTGCTTGTTCAAATCGTCCACGTCGCGCCGCGGCTGCGCCAGTAAACGCACCGCGTTCGTGGCCGAATAATTCAGACTCCAATAAATCCTTTGGAATGGCCGCCGTATTAATGGCAATAAAGGGTTTCTCAGCACGTGGGCTATGTTTGTGCAAAGCACTGGCCACAAGCTCTTTACCGCTACCAGATTCGCCGTTAATCAGTACAGTGGCGTGCGAGCGGCTTAATCGGCCAATGGCACGAAACACCTCTTGCATGGCGGGCGCCTGGCCAATAATTTCAGGTGTTTCTTCTAAGGTCACACTATCCACCGCTTGTCGCATGCTTTCTTCCACTGCACGCTTAATCACGTCAATGGCTTGGTCTACGTCGAAAGGCTTGGCTAAATATTCAAATGCTCCACCTTGAAACGCCGCAACAGCGCTTTCAAGATCTGAATATGCGGTCATAATAATCACAGGAATGTCTGGATAGCGTTGTTTAATTTCTGCTAAGAAATCAAGTCCAGAACCGTTAGGCATGCGAATATCACTCACTACTACTTGTGGTTGTTCATGATTTAAGGCGTTAAGTGCCTCTGCCACCGAAGAAAAAGTCTTAAACTCTAAATCGGTGCGGGCCAGTGCTTTCTCAAACACCCAGCGGATTGATTTATCATCGTCTAAAATCCAAATTGGTTTCATCATTCCCTCTTATATATTTGCGCAAGTATCAATATTATTGTTGAATAATGGCATGTTTAAATACGGTGCTTTCTACAGGTAGCAAGATTGTAAATGTGGTATTGCCAGGCCGACTATCGCAATCAATCATGCCATGATGCTGGGTAATAAAGGTTTGTGCTAGTGCAAGCCCTAGGCCGCTTCCACCCTCGCGGCCAGATACCAGTGGATAAAATATTTTATCGCGTATATCTGCAGAAATGCCTGGCCCATTATCACTAATTTGCAGCTTGATGGCTACACGATAACGTTTTCGAGCAAGCGTTACTTGGCGCTCAGCGCGCGTTCTCAACACGACTTCGGCGTTTACAGTTCCGCCAGCTTGCATGGCTTGCACGGCGTTACGCGCAATGTTCAACACGGTTTGTATCAGCTTTTCGCGATCGCCAATTAAATCGGGCAGACTGGTGTCATAGTCGCGGCGTACCTTAATGTTGTTAGGAGATTCAGCCAACAACAAGCTACGTACACGCTCAAGCACTTCGTGAATATTGGTTGGCTCGTACTTTGGCACGCGGTGCGGCACCAACAGTCTATCCATCAAACTTTGCAACCTATCAGCTTCTTTAATAATCACTTGCGTATATTCACGTAAATTGGGCTGCGGTAGCTCATGTTCTAGTAATTGCGCCGCGCCACGCAGGCCGCCTAGTGGGTTGCGAATCTCATGCGCAAGATTGCGTAATAGCTCTGAATTAGCCTGCTGTTGAATGAGCATGCGCTCTTCGCGCGCAATACGCAACTGCTGATCCATCTGTTGAAACTCTATTAATAGTTTTACATCTCCGATATTCACAGGCGTTACCGTGCAAGTGACGGCAAACGATTGTTGACGAACGGTGGTAATGGCAAATTCATGTTCGCGGTATGGGCTATCATTTTTGACCGCATTTTCAATGGCTATTTGCAAAATTTCGCTGTGCAAAAATACTTCTGAAATATGACTATTGTGGATTTGTGTAGCGCTAATAGCGAATAGAATCTCTGCACTGGGGTTGGCGTAAATGATTTGATTGGCTTGGTTAAGCAACATCGTCGCCGTGGCAAGATGTTCTAAACCAGTGTAACCAGAAGGTATATTTTGAACCATAACGAAAGCTTAGTTTCTTTTTTAGAGGTTAGCAATTGAGAACTTGCTTGTTTACATACTAAAGGCTTAAGCAAAAGATAAGCCAGCTTTTAGGCTGGCTTATGGGTATATTAAATGCATTAACCTTGCTTAGTTAATATTGTTAATTTCTTTTTCTAATAATTCAATATTACGCTGGTGGGCGTCTACTTCTGCTTGTAGGGTTTTCATTTTCTCATCAAATTTAGGCACGTTTCTAAAAGTTTTGCCATCTTTTGTTTTATAGACCTCTGGCTTAGACGCGCCTTCAGCATAGGCTGCCTTAGCATTTTCGAGTGCTTTTTTCTCGGCATCCAACTCACTTTGTAATATGTCTTTACGTTTGCCATCGCGTTGGTTTTGCGTGTTAGCGTCTACCTTTGGAAAGTTTGCTGGCGTAGCTGTACGTATTGCTGGCGTGCGCTTTGCGCCGCCACCCTCATTGCTATCACTATTGCTAGCGCCAGTGCCAAAGCTGGTGTCTGCAGGCTCTAGGGCAAGTTTTTTAGCCCCTTTAATCTTGACGTTGGAATAGGTAATACGACCATCCGCATCGACGTGTTTATAAATCTCAGCTAAAGCAAATTGTGGCAGCATAAAAACTGTCAACAAAATGCTTAAAAAAGTTAGATGGCTTTTAAAAATAAAATTCACAGTAAAGTTCGCAGTAAAATTCTTAGTCATAGCAATAGTTTAGATGAGACTGTTACAGTTAGCAACGAAGTATTGGCTATTATGGTTGACTGATATACTTTGAAAAGGCATAAGTGCAAAAGTTGCAACAGGCAAAATACAAAAAGGCAGCCTAAGCTGCCTTTTCTTAAAATAGCACAGCCTAAGCTGCTTTTTCTTAAAATAGCACAGCCTAAGCTGCTTTTTTGCAATATGAGCAACCAAGGCCGCCCTATTTTAGTGCAGGCTAGTCTAGCAGCTATAGTACATACTAAACTCAACTGGATGCGGCGTTTGACGAATTTTGGTGACTTCTTCCATTTTGAGGTCGATATAGCTGTTAATCCAGTCATCAGTAAACACACCGCCACGCGTTAAGAACTCGCGGTCAGTATCTAAATACTCAAGCGCTTGCTCTAATGAAGAACACACGGTTGGAATCAATGCATCTTCTTCAGGTGGAAGATGGTACAAATCTTTAGTAGCTGGCTCACCTGGATGAATTTTGTTTTGTACGCCATCTAAACCCGCCATTAACAAGGCAGAGAATGCCAAATAAGGGTTGGCGATTGGGTCTGGGAAGCGTGCTTCAACGCGGCGCGCTTTTTCGCCATGCACAAAAGGAATACGAATCGCTGCAGAACGATTTTTAGCAGAATAAGCTAATTTTACTGGGGCTTCATAATGTGGCACTAAGCGTTTATATGAGTTTGTACCCGGGTTGGTAATGGCGTTTAGCGCGCGGGCGTGTTTAATAATGCCGCCGATATAAAACAAAGCAAAGTCGCTTAAACCCGCGTAGCCATTGCCAGCAAATAAGTTTTTGCCATCTTTCCACACAGATTGATGTACGTGCATACCAGAGCCGTTGTCACCAAACATTGGTTTTGGCATAAAGGTCGCTGTTTTACCATACGCATGTGCTGTATTTAACACCACATATTTTAGAATTTGTGTCCAATCAGCGCGTTGTGTCAATGTGGTAAATTTAGTACCAATTTCACATTGACCAGCAGTGGCTACTTCATGGTGATGCACTTCAACTGGCACGCCCATCGCTTCCAGTGTCATACACATGGCAGAGCGCACATCTTGCAATGAATCGACTGGAGGCACTGGAAAATAACCACCTTTAATGCCAGGACGATGGCCTGTATTGCCGCCTTCAAATTTTTCAGCAGATGACCATGCGGCTTCTTCTGAGTTGATCTTAACAGAGCTACCGCTCATATCGACAGACCAGTTGATTGAATCAAAAATGAAAAATTCTGGCTCTGGGCCAAAGTAAGCCGTGTCGCCAAGGCCAGTTGATTTTAAGTAAGCTTCAGCACGTTTTGCAAGGCTACGCGGGTCGCGGTCATAACCTTTGCCATCAGTTGGGTCAACCACATCGCAAGTTAAAATTAACGTTGGTTCGTCCATAAATGGGTCAATATTTGCTGTTGACGCATCTGGCATCAATTGCATGTCAGAAGCTTGAATGCCTTTCCAACCAGCGATTGAAGAGCCATCAAATGCGTGGCCTTCAGTAAATTTTTCTTCATTAAACGCAGAAACAGGCACCGTAACGTGTTGTTCTTTACCGCGCGTATCGGTAAAACGAAAATCGACAAATTTAATGTCGTTATCTTTTACCATTTTCATTACTTTAGCCACTGACATCAAAAAATCTCCTAGACGATGAATTTAGACAAAATATTAATTAATAAACTTTAACTTTGCTATTTTAGCAGGAACTATGCCAGCAAAAAATAGCAAAAATTGGTTTTTAGTCATTCACTTAGCAAATAGCTTAAAAATAACATGAGCCAACAATGTGCATGCACCATTAAAATGCACTGAATTAGTGCATTGAATGGCCGCGATGCTTTGGCAGTGCAACGCTTAAATTCGCGCTATAATTTGAGTGGTTGAGATGTTAAATTTTTGAGTTTGATTTTATGTAGGAGATTGCCATGAACACACTTATCGAAATTTTAAATACAGCCAAACAGCGCGCACTGGCTAAAAGCTTGCCTTATTTAGGTGAGTTGATGCCACAAGAGGCTTTTGAAGTGTTGCAACAGCAAGCAATAACTCTGGTGGATGTGCGCAGTAAAGCCGAGCTAGATTTAGTGGGGCATATTCCAAACGCCATACCTATTGAATGGGCGTTTTACCCTGGCATGGTGCCCAATACAGAATTTTCTGCGCAATTACAAGCGCAAATAGATAAAAATCAAACAATCGTCTTTATGTGCCGCACGGGTGGCCGTAGCCACAATGCTGCTGTAATAGCTAGTGGGTTGGGTTATAAGGCGTATAACATGCTGGAAGGCTTTGAGGGCGAAGCGAATGCCGAAAAACAGCGTACCTTAATTAACGGTTGGAAGCATGCTGGTTTGCCTTGGAGCAATTGATTGACAGATAAATATGCCGTTGTAGGCAACCCCATTTCGCACAGTAGATCACCGCAAATTCATGCAGAATTTGCAAAGCAAACTAATCAGGATATGACCTACGAGGCGATATTGGCGCCGTTGGATGGCTTTGAGAAAACGGTTAAAGGTTTGATTGCACAAGGCTTTAAAGGCGCCAATGTGACAGTGCCGTTTAAGTTTGAGGCATTTGAGTTATGTAATGAACTAAGCGAGCGCGCGCAAGCGGCTGGTGCAGTAAACACACTCACTTTTAAGGCTGGCCAAATTCATGGTGATAACACTGATGGCACTGGTTTAATTGCTGATATTCAAGGTAATTTAGAGCATGCTCTGGAAGGCGCATGGATATTGCTTGTTGGGGCAGGTGGTGCAGCACAGGGAGTTCTATTGCCGTTGTTAAATGCCAAGCCAGCCAGCGTTATCATCACTAACCGTAGCTTAGATAAAGCGCAAAATATGATTGATAATATGGCAGCTAAATTTGCGCATAACAAATTATCTGCAAGTAGTTTTGAAGCGCTTTCAGCACCGTTTGAAGTCATCATTAATGCTACTTCTACAGGCTTAACTGATACAGCGCTACCTATTCCTAATATAGTTTTTGCTAAAAACAGTTTGGCTTACGACATGATGTATGGCCGCGAAACGCCTTTTATGGCACAAGCGCGCATAAATGGCGCGAAGGTTGCCGATGGCTTGGGCATGCTGGTTGAGCAAGCGGCTGAAGCCTTTTATATATGGCGTGGTTCGCGTCCACAAACTGCCCCTGTCATTTCACAGTTACGCAAAGCATGATTCGCTGGTTACTTAACTCCAAACCAAATGCAGCGCCCATGGGCGTTGGTGGGTTGCTTAAAAGGCTCATTGTCTTATTTTTTACCTATTTAATTTTGTACCAAATTTGGGTGTTATTGCATATTGTTTGGTGGATTAAATTTAACCCAAGCTCAAGCTCGTTTATGCAGGCACGCTTAGAAGTGATTCAAGAAACTAAACCCGATGCCGAACTTAAGCATAAATGGGTAGATTACGAAAAAATATCCAATCATTTAAAACGTGCAGTGGTGGCTAGTGAAGATTCTAAATTCAAGCATCACGATGGCTTTGATTGGGAGGGTATTGAGAAAGCCTACGAGAAAAATCTAAAAAAAGGCAAACTAGTTGCAGGCGGCTCTACTATTAGTCAGCAGCTGGCCAAGAACTTATTTTTATCTTCTAGCCGCACTCCTTGGCGCAAGGCAGAGGAGGTGGTCATTACGCTGATGTTAGAAAAAATGCTGACTAAGCGGCGTATTTTAGAAATTTATTTAAATATGATTGAGTGGGGCAATGGCGTATTTGGTGCCGAGGCGGCCGCGCGGCACTATTTTAAAACCAGTGCAGGTGGCTTGGGCAAAACACAATCTGCAAAATTGGCGGCGATGGTTCCTAACCCAAGGTTTTACGACAAATATCGCAGCACGCGTTATTTGAATCGGCGTACAGCAACCATACAGGCACGCATGCGCTTCGCTGAATTACCTTAAATTTAACAATAGGGAGAATAGTCATGGATTGGCAAATAATAGTCGCAATTTTATTGGTGGTGGTTGGCATTGCTGGCACAGTGTTGCCCATGTTGC
>JANMBK010000044.1:0-8672 GCA_031360365.1 Methylophilaceae bacterium | reverse complement strand
TTCAGATTGTGGTTGCACACCGCCCACAGCACAGTACACCATGCAAGCGCCATCAAGCACACGCATCGAGCGTTCTACTTCAATCGTAAAGTCAACGTGGCCTGGGGTATCAATAATGTTAATACGGTGTTGATCGAATTGTTTTGCCATACCTGACCAAAAGCAGGTAGTAGCCGCAGAGGTAATGGTAATGCCGCGCTCTTGCTCTTGTTCCATCCAGTCCATAGTGGCTGCGCCATTATGCACTTCACCAATTTTATGGTTTACGCCTGTGTAGAACAAAATACGTTCTGTTGTCGTTGTCTTACCAGTGTCAATATGCGCAGAAATACCAATGTTACGGTAGCGTTCAATAGGGGTTATACGAGCCACGATGCTTTACCTTTGCTATCAATTCAATCTTAAATTCTTAAAGAGCGAAAAACTAAAAAAACTTATTACATCAACACATTCCTAGAAACGGAAATGTGAGAATGCTTTATTCGCTTCTGCCATACGGTGTACTTCTTCACGTTTTTTCATTGCTGAGCCACGACCTTCAGAGGCCTCAGCCAGCTCAGCTGCTAAACGTAAGCCCATGGATTTTTCACCACGTTTGCGCGCTGCATCACGCAACCAACGCATCGCTAACGCACTACGACGGCTCGGACGCACTTCAACTGGCACTTGGTAGTTAGCACCGCCTACACGGCGACTTTTAACTTCTACTAGCGGACGTAGATTTGTTAGCGCAAGTGTAAATACTTCTAGTGCGTCTTTACCTGTTTTAGTAGCAACTTGGTCAAATGCACCGTATAAAATACGCTCTGCCACTGACTTCTTACCACCTGTCATCAGCACGTTTACAAATTTTGACACTTCAGTGCTACCAAATTTAGGGTCTGGCAAAATGTGGCGCTTGGGAACTTCTCTACGTCTTGGCATACTTGACTCTCTTCTATTCTCTGTTTTCAGTTATGTTTTGCTAGCAACTACATTAGCAAGGCTTTTGGATAGCCGCTTTCAATAATGTTGAACCTATTTTTTAGCTTCTTTAGGGCGTTTAGCACCGTATTTAGAACGTGATTGCTTACGATCTTTCACACCTGCTGTATCCAAGCTACCGCGCACCATGTGGTAACGCACACCCGGTAAATCTTTTACACGACCACCGCGCAGTAAAACCACGCTATGCTCTTGTAAGTTATGGCCTTCACCACCAATGTAGCTAATCACTTCGTAGCCATTAGTTAAGCGCACTTTAGCCACTTTACGCAATGCAGAATTTGGCTTTTTAGGCGTTGTAGTATACACGCGCGTACACACCCCACGTTTCTGCGGACAAGCTTCCAGTGCTGGCACTTTACTTTTGGTGACCACTTTTGCGCGTGGCTTACGAACTAACTGGTTAATGGTTGGCATTGCCTCAAAACCTCACTATAAATTCTATAATTAATAACTTTATTAATGACAATAAGGCTATTCTGAAAAACCAAGCATTCTATTTTGCATAGGCAAGTGTGTCAAGATATAAATTATCTCGACACATTTTTCTAGCTTAATAAATTACTCAGCGGGCGTATCTACAACTTTGGCATGTGCGACCGATATTTCTGCCACTTCTGCCAATACTTCGATTTCAACATCGGCACTAAATAAAGCCTCAGCCGCCGCAGCTTGTGCTGATGGCGTTGAGGGTGTGAGTGCTGCTATCGCGGCACGCTTGCGCGCTTCGTGATAAGCCAAACCTGTACCTGCTGGAATCAAACGACCCACAATAACGTTTTCTTTTAAGCCACGCAATTCATCACGTTTGCCTAAAATCGCTGCCTCAGTTAATACGCGTGTAGTTTCTTGGAACGATGCCGCTGAAATAAATGAATCCGTTGATAGTGATGCTTTAGTAATACCTAGCAACACATACTCAAACTCAGCAGGACGTTTATCTTGAGCAACTACTTCCTCGTTTCTAGCCAACAAATCAGCACGTTCAACTTGCTCACCCATAATGAAGCTGGTATCACCTGCATCTGTAACGCGTACGCGACGTAGCATTTGACGCACAATTACCTCAATGTGTTTATCGTTAATTTTAACGCCTTGTAAGCGATACACATCTTGCACTTCGTCAATCACATAGCGCGCTAAGGCTTCGCGGCCTTGTAAACGTAAAATATCTTGCGGATCAGCTGGGCCGTCCACAATCGTTTCACCTTTAGTAACGACTTGGCCATCATGCGCTGTTACATGTTTATCTTTTGGTATCAAGAACTCGCTAGCAACGCCATCTAAATCAGTAATCACCAAGCGCTGTTTACCTTTAGTATCTTTACCGAACGAAACAGTACCTGTGGTTTCTGCCAACATACCTGCATCTTTTGGTGAACGCGCTTCAAACAATTCGGCAACGCGTGGTAAACCACCAGTAATATCTCGGGTTTTAGATGATTCTTGCGGAATACGCGCAATCACTTCGCCCACTCCAACTTCTTGGCCATCTTTCACGGTAATGATGCAGCCCAATTGGAACGTTACATTCACCGATTGATCACCGCCCGCTACTTTCACTTCAACGCCGTTAGCATCAAGCAATTTCACTTGTGGACGCAAACCCTTAGTTTGTCCAGCACGTTGTTTTGGATCAATCACCACCAATGAAGATAAGCCTGTCACGTCATCAATTTGTTTAGCAACGGTTATACCTTCTTCTACGTTTTCAAATTTGATGAAACCCGCGTACTCAGTAATGATTGGACGCGTATGTGGATCCCACGTAGCCATTGCTTGACCTGCTTTAACCACCTTGCCATCCATCACTGTCAATGTCGCGCCATATGGCACTTTATGACGCTCACGCTCGCGGCCATTATCGTCAGCAATAATCACTTCACCATTACGAGAAATCACAATTTGCTCTTTACGTGAATTGGTGACATAACGCATTGTCGATGTAAAACTCAACACGCCGTTTGATTTACTCTCTACCTGGCTGACAGAAGCGGCACGCGACACCGCACCACCAATGTGGAAGGTACGCATGGTCAACTGCGTGCCAGGCTCACCAATGGATTGCGCCGCAATCACGCCAACTGCCTCACCCATACTAATCAGTTTGCCACGACCTAAGTCACGACCATAACAATTAGCACAAATGCCGTAACGTGTATCGCAAGTCAGCGCTGTACGTACTTTCACTTCATCTACACCAAGTGCATCAATTTTTTCAACTTCATCTTCACCCAACAACGTACCCGCTGGATACACAACTTCTTGTGTTTCAGGGTGAATCACATCTAACGCCGTAGTGCGGCCCAATATACGGTCATGCAATGGCTCAACCACTTCGCCGCCCTTAACGAGCGCCTTAGTGACTAAGCCATCAGTCGTGCCGCAATCTAGCTCGGTAACCACTAAGTCTTGCGTTACATCAACAAGCCTACGCGTTAAATAGCCTGAGTTAGCGGTTTTTAAAGCAGTATCAGCTAAGCCTTTACGCGCACCGTGCGTTGAAATAAAGTACTGCAACACATTCAAACCATCGCGGAAGTTAGCAGTAATTGGCGTTTCAATAATAGATCCATCTGGTTTTGCCATCAAACCACGCATACCAGCCAATTGACGCACCTGTGCCGCAGAACCACGCGCACCTGAATCCGCCATCATGTAAATGGCATTGAACGACTCTTGTTTAAGCGCTTTACCATCTTTATCTTTAGCTTGTTTACCATCTGCATCTAATACATTTTCTTCACGCAATTGTTTCATCATGGCATCTGCCACTTTATCTCCTGCACGACCCCAAATATCAACCACTTTGTTGTAGCGCTCACCTTGGGTTACCAAGCCAGAGACGTATTGGTCTTCGATTTCTTTGACTTCTGCCTCAGCAGCGCCAATTAAAGCACCTTTTTCTGGCGGCACTAGCATGTCGTTAATTGAAATTGAAATACCCGCTTTAGTCGCGTATGTATAGCCTGTGTACATCAATTTATCAGCAAAAATGACCGTTTCACGAATACCAACTTTGCGGAAAGATGCATTAATCAATTTAGAAATTTCTTTCTTTTTCAATGCTTTATCAATTAAGCCAAATGACAAGCCTGCTGGTAGTATTTCTGACAACAAAGCGCGGCCAACAGTCGTTTCGTAGCGCGTCGTCTTCTCTGTTTTGTTGCCTTCAACGTCTAGATCAAACTCTTTAATACGCACAGTTACTTTGGCATGCAAATCAATTAAGTTTTGGTCGAATACACGTTGCACCTCTTTCACATCCGCAAAGCGCATACCTTCACCACGCGCAGCAACTTTGTCACGCGTCATGTAATACAGCCCTAACACGATGTCTTGTGAAGGCACAATAATTGGCTCACCATTTGCAGGAGATAACACGTTGTTTGACGCCAACATTAAAGTGCGTGCTTCCATTTGCGCTTCTAAGCTTAATGGAACGTGCACCGCCATTTGGTCACCATCGAAGTCGGCGTTGAATGCCGCGCAGACGAGTGGATGCAACTGAATAGCTTTACCCTCAATCAGAATAGGCTCAAACGCTTGAATGCCTAAACGGTGCAACGTAGGTGCACGATTTAGCAATACTGGATGCTCGCGAATCACGTCTTCCAAAATGTCCCAGACTTCCGGACCTTCTTCTTCCACTTTCTTCTTGGCAGCTTTAATCGTTGTTGCTAAACCTAACACTTCCAATTTATGGAAAATAAACGGTTTGAATAATTCCAACGCCATTTTTTTCGGTAAACCGCATTGATGCAGCTTAAGTGTAGGCCCAACTACAATCACAGAACGGCCTGAGTAATCGACGCGTTTGCCCAGCAAGTTTTGACGGAAACGACCGCCTTTACCTTTAATCATATCGGCCAGTGATTTCAGAGGGCGCTTGTTAGCTCCCGTCATCACCTTACCGCGACGGCCATTGTCCAACAGTGAATCCACCGCTTCCTGCAACATACGCTTTTCGTTACGCACGATGATTTCTGGCGCTTTTAGCTCCAACAATCTTTTCAAACGATTGTTACGGTTAATCACGCGACGATATAAATCATTCAAGTCAGAAGTCGCAAAACGACCGCCATCCAAAGGCACTAAAGGACGCAATTCTGGCGGTAGCACTGGCAAGATTTCAAGAATCATCCACTCTGGCTTAATGCCAGATTTTTGGAATGCTTCTAGAACTTTTAAGCGCTTAGCGATTTTCTTGATTTTGGCTTCAGAGCCCGTTGCGCCTAAATCAACACGCAAAGTTTCAATTTCGTTATGGATGTTCATGGTGCGTAATAATTCGCGCACAGCTTCCGCGCCCATCACCGCATTGAACTCATCGCCATATTCTTCTACTTTGGCAATATAGTCGTCCTCTGTCAGCAATTGACCGCGCGTAAGTGGCGTCATGCCAGGATCTACCACGATAAATGCTTCAAAATACAATACACGCTCAATATCACGCAAAGCAATATCCAGCACCATGCCCAAACGTGATGGCAATGATTTTAAGAACCATATATGCGCGACTGGTGAGGCTAGATCGATATGACCCATACGCTCGCGACGTACTTTTGATAAAGTAACCTCAACACCACATTTTTCGCAGATTACGCCGCGATGTTTTAAGCGCTTGTATTTGCCGCATAAGCACTCGTAATCTTTTATCGGGCCAAAGATTTTTGAGCAAAATAAACCATCACGTTCTGGCTTAAAGGTACGGTAGTTAATGGTTTCTGGCTTTTTGACTTCGCCATACGACCATGAGCGAATCTTTTCAGGCGAAGCCAATGCAATTTTAATTGCATCAAACTCTTCTTCTTGCGTTACCTGTTTAAATAAGTCTAATAGAGCTTTCATGTGAATTCTCCTAATGCGCCATTCAGGTGCATGAATAATAATTTAGTTGCGGTCTAGATCGATGTCGATAGCGAGTGAACGGATTTCTTTCACTAACACGTTAAATGATTCAGGCATGCCTGCATCAATTTTGTGTTCGCCTTTCACGATATTTTCGTACACTTTGGTACGACCGTTTACATCATCTGACTTAACTGTCAGCATTTCTTGCAAGGTGTAAGATGCGCCATACGCTTCCAACGCCCAAACCTCCATCTCACCAAAACGCTGACCACCAAATTGCGCTTTACCGCCTAATGGTTGTTGTGTCACTAATGAATACGGGCCAGTTGAACGCGCATGCATTTTGTCATCGACCAAGTGATGCAGTTTCAATACGTGCATATAACCCACAGTCACAGGGCGCTCAAACGCATCGCCAGTGCGGCCATCAAACAATTTTACCTGCGTTTTACCTGCAGAGAACTGCAATTGTTTGGTACGTGCGTCATCATCAGGGAAAGCTAAATCCAACATCGCTTTAATGTCAGACTCTGCCGCACCATCGAATACTGGTGTTGCAAACGGCACGCCAGATTGCAAGTTGCGTGCTAGTTCTAATATTTCGGCGTCTGTATACGATTTAATATCCTCTTTTTTGCCGGTGCTGTCGTTGTAAATTTGCTCTAAAAATTTGCGGATTTCAGCCACTTTTATTTCTGATTCCAACATTTCTTGAATACGCAAACCTAAACCTTTGGCAGCCCAACCCAAATGCACTTCTAAAATCTGACCAATGTTCATCCGTGATGGAACACCTAACGGGTTCAAGACAATATCCATTGGTGTGCCGTCTGCCATGTGTGGCATATCTTCCACAGGTACAATTTTCGAAATAACACCCTTGTTACCGTGACGGCCCGCCATTTTGTCACCTGGCTGAATGCGACGTTTTACCGCCAAATAAACTTTAACCATTTTTTGCACGCCAGGTGGCAATTCGTCACCTTGTGTCAGCTTGCGTTTTTTCTCGTCAAACTTGCTGTCAAAGTCCACGCGGGCTTGGCTTAGACTGTCTTTTAAAGCTTCCAATTGACGCGCCGCTTCTTCATCTGATAAACGAATATCAAACCAATCGTAACGACCAACAGATGTTAAATACTCAGCACTTAATGTGTCACCTTTTTTCAGTTTACCCGCGGAACTAGCAGGCCCGCCCGTGGCTGCTTTACCTTCTAATAAACGACGAATACGGCCGAATGCATCATCTTCTACAATACGCATTTGATCAGCTAAGTCGGTTTTAAAATGTGCTAGTTGATCGTCTATGATTTGTTGCGCACGTGAATCACGGTCAATGCCTTCACGGGTAAACACTTGCACATCAATTACTGTGCCGCTCATGCCAGAAGGTACGCGCAAGCTAGTATCTTTAACGTCAGAGGCTTTTTCACCAAAAATTGCACGCAGCAACTTTTCTTCTGGTGTCAGTTGTGTTTCACCTTTAGGTGTTACTTTACCTACCAAAACGTCACCAGCTTCAACTTCAGCACCAATATAGATAATGCCAGATTCATCCAAGCGTCCCAACATGCGCTCACTTAGGTTTGAAATATCTTGCGTAATTTCTTCAGCACCTAATTTAGTATCACGAGCCACTACTGAAAGCTCTTCAATGTGAATCGAGGTGTAGCGATCATCGCCCACCACACGCTCAGAGATAAGAATAGAGTCCTCGTAGTTATAGCCATTCCAAGGCATAAAACCCACCAACATATTTTGACCAAGTGCTAGCTCGCCCATATCAGTCGATGCGCCATCGGCAATAATATCGCCACGCGCTAACATTTCGCCTACTTTTACCAGCGGACGTTGGTTAATGTTGGTGTTTTGGTTAGACCGTGTGTATTTAGTGAGGTTATAAATATCTACACCCACTTCGCCCGCTTTGGCTTCGTCGTCGTTGACGCGAATCACAATACGTGCAGAATCTACGTAATCCACAATGCCGCCACGACGCGCTTGTACCGTAGTACCTGAGTCAATCGCAACGGTACGCTCAATACCTGTACCTACTACGGCTTTTTCTGCACGTAAACATGGTACTGCTTGACGTTGCATGTTGGCACCCATCAATGCGCGGTTCGCGTCATCGTGCTCTAAAAACGGAATCAAAGAAGCCGCAACTGACACAATTTGGCCAGGCGCAACGTCCATGTATTGCACCCGCTCTGGCTGCGTCATGGTAAATTCATTTAAATGTCGCGATGAAATTAAATCATCGGTAAACACATTTTTCTTATCCAACTCGGTGTTTGCTTGCGCAATCATGAATTGGCTTTCTTCAATGGCAGACAAATAATCAATCGTGTCTGATACTTTGTTACCTTCTACACGGCGATATGGCGTTTCTAAAAAGCCATATTGATTAGTACGTGCATACAATGCCAGCGAGTTAATCAAACCAATGTTCGGGCCTTCTGGCGTTTCAATCGGACAGACGCGGCCATAATGCGTTGAGTGCACATCACGCACCTCAAAGCCAGCACGTTCACGCGTCAAGCCGCCTGGGCCCAGCGCAGAAATACGACGTTTGTGCGTAATTTCTGACAGTGGATTGGTTTGATCCATAAACTGTGAGAGTTGACTTGAGCCAAAAAATTCACGAATCGCGCTAGAAACTGGTTTCGCGTTAATTAAATCGTGCGGCATTAAGTTATCTGATTCCGCTTGGCTTAAACGCTCTTTTACGGCGCGCTCTACACGCACCAAGCCAGCACGGAACTGATTTTCAGCCAATTCGCCTACTGATCGAATACGACGATTACCCAAGTGATCAATATCATCAATCTCGCCGC
>JANMBK010000035.1:0-3321 GCA_031360365.1 Methylophilaceae bacterium | reverse complement strand
GGACATTCGCAGTGAAATCACTATCGCTAGAATCCGCGAGCGCGAAGTGGATAATAAGCTGAATATTTCTGAAGGCGAAATTGACAACTATTTAACCACGCAAGCCAACCGTGGCGAAGCGCAAGATGAATTTGAAATTTCACACATTCTAATTCGTACGCCAGAAGATGCTAGCCCGGAGGATATAGAAAAAGCCAAAATCAAAACTGAACAAGCGATTAAACTGCTGGCAGATGGCAAAAGCTTTTCTCAGGTGTCCGCTAGCCATTCTGATGCGCCTAACGCGCTTGAAGGCGGTAGTATGGGCTGGCGTAATGGTGCACAGTTGCCTGCGGTGTTTTTAGAGATACTTAAACCCATGCAAAAAGGTGAGACTTCAAAACCCATCCGCAGTGCCAATGGTTTTCATATTTTAAAACTGTCTGACCGACGCGGTGCTGCGTCTTCACTTGTTATTGGTCAAACCCATGCGCGGCACATTCTCATTAAGTTAACGGAAGTTGTCTCCGAGCAAGAAGCCAAGCGCAAAATAGATAACATTAAAGAGCGCCTAGATAATGGTGGCAAATTTGAAGAGCTGGCGCGCCAATTCTCTGAAGATGGTAGCGCCAATAACGGTGGCGACCTTGGCTGGGTAAATCCAGGTGATACCGTGCCACCATTCGAAAAAGCCATGAATGTGCTTGGTTTGGGTGAGATAAGCGAGCCAGTGCTTTCGCCATTTGGTTGGCATGTCATTCAAGTCATCGAGCGCAGACAGCAAGACATGACCAAAGAAGCATCACGCCTCAAAGCGCGCCAAGAAATTCGCGCACGCAAATCAGAAGAAGCCTATCAAGATTGGATACGCGAAATGCGTGACCGTGCTTTTGTTGAGTTACGTTTAGAAGATAAGTTTTAATTTTAAGTTTATTTAGGTTTCATTCTGTCCATACCACGCATAGCAATTACCTCTGGTGAGCCTGCTGGTATTGGGCCAGATATCTGTGTGTTGTTAGCACAACATGCTATTGCCGCAGACATTACGGTGATTGGCGATGCCAATATGTTGGCACAACGTGCGCAACAGCTCAGCATCAATGTCACCATTCAAGCTTACGAAGCGACTGAAGCTGCACAAAAACACCATAAAAATATAATAAAAGTACTGCATATTCCCACTGCTGCAGCTGTGTCTGCAGGTAGCCTAAACGTCGCCAATAGTCTCTATGTGTTAAATACGCTGACTTGCGCCATTGATGGCTGTACTAGCGGTGCTTTTGACGCCATCGTCACCGCGCCTGTACACAAAGGCGTCATTAACGATGCGGGCATTGTGTTTACGGGACACACTGAGTTTTTGGCAGAACACACCCAAACAAAAAATGTAGTGATGATGCTAGCTGGTGGCCAAGGCAAAAATAAGCTGCGGGTTGCACTCGCAACGATTCACTTAGCGCTTAAAGACGTGCCTAGCGCCATTACCAAAGAAGGCTTAGAAACGACTATCCGCATTCTGCATGCCGATTTAATAAAAAAATTTGGAATTTTAAACCCACGCATCTTGGTGGCTGGTCTTAACCCGCACGCGGGTGAGGATGGCTACTTAGGACGTGAAGAAATTGAAACGATTAATCCCATATTGAATAAGCTGCGCGCGCAAGGCATGCAACTTATTGGCGCGTTGCCTGCTGACACCTTATTCACGCCAAAATACTTAAATAATGCCGATTGCGTGCTAGCTATGTATCACGACCAAGGTTTACCCGTGTTAAAACATGGCAGCTTTGGCGAGGGCGTCAATGTGACCCTTGGCTTGCCAATTATTCGCACATCGGTTGACCATGGTACTGCCTTAGACCTAGCTGGGAAAAATAGTGCTGGCTCAGGCAAGATTGAGATTGGTAGCATGCAGGCTGCAATTAATTTAGCGATTGAATTAGCAAATAAAAAGCATAAGCAAAAATAGCATGAATCACGTGGCAAAAAAACGCTTTGGGCAAAACTTTTTAACCGACCAAGCGATTATAAACAGCTTGATAGAGGCCATTAACCCACAAAAAAATCAAACGGTTGTTGAAATCGGCCCTGGGCTAGGCGCTCTTACCAAGCCGCTACTTAAAAAAATTGACCATCTGCATGTGGTTGAAATTGATCGCGACATTGTTAGCTGGATGCAAAAAGAATACGCCAAACCAAGCTATGCCAGCAACAGCGTCACTATTCATAATATGGATGCACTTAAGTTTGATTTTAGCCTGCTTGGAAAGCATCTGCGCGTCACGGGTAACTTGCCGTACAATATATCCACACCCATTTTGTTTCACTTGCTAGACAACCTAGCACACATCACCGACATGCATTTTATGCTGCAAAAAGAGGTAGTAGAACGTATGGTAGCGCAGCCATCAACGCCTGCCTATGGGCGACTTACAGTAATGCTGCAATATCATTTAAATATGGAATATTTAATTACGGTACCGCCTGAAGCATTTGATCCTGCACCTAAGGTGGAGTCTGCTTTTGTGCGTTGTGTTCCCCACGCGCAAAAGCCCTATATTGCGCTAGATTACGATTTATTTTACAAGGTTGTGTTGGCTGCTTTTGGGCAACGTCGCAAAACCATTCGTAACACCTTGAAAAAATTTTTAAATGATGACGATTTTGCGCAATTAAATTTAAATCCACAGCTTCGAGCGGAAAACCTAACAGTGCAGAACTTTGTACAATTCAGCAATTACTGTAAAAAATTATAATCATAGCTGAAGGTACTTAAATTTATGACTAAGCTAAAATTTTAGGCGGGCTAACGCTTAATGACCACGCAATTAGCTCAAGCTTATAATGACTTGCAATTTAAAAAATCACACCCAATGTCAATCCCAATGAGATTCCGACAAAAGCGGTCGCCATCATTACGGATACTACAAATAAGTTTTCATTCATGTGTAATGTCTCTCCAATAATAATTTTTTAAATTAGGTTTAAAATTAATTGAGTTAATCTTCAACTTTGAGTAATTTTATCTTTTAAAAAAACTAGTCACCATTAGACAAGCTCTGAAAATTCAGTCAGTACCCTCCTACAACCATAAAAATATATTTAAGCCAGTGTTGTTAATAAACTAGCTAAGCACCCAGCGCATGGGCTTGCCTAGGTAAAGTAGCTTAAAAATTCCGCTTATACAGATTTGCCCTTTAATTAATCAGATAGATTGGTCATGTAGTCAATTGAATATCCACTTGAACATCATGCTCTTGGAGATCGTTAATCAGCGGAATAAAGCAGGGCGCTAAAGTCCCTTCATGTGCAGATTGTCCATTTGTAATATCCGTATTAATG
>JANMBK010000020.1:0-6810 GCA_031360365.1 Methylophilaceae bacterium | reverse complement strand
AATTGAATGATGATGTGCGTAATGCCTTGTGTTTCAGTTTAGAATCATTTGGTAATCAAGCACAAAACACAGGCCAATATGGGCTGGCAGCTAGCTGTTTTGAAGAAGCGCTTGAACATCAGCCTGGCAATGCGGTGTATTGGTATAACTTAGGCAATGCGCAGCGTGAGCTTGGTAAGATTGACAGTGCGTTAAACAGCTTTACGCAATCAATTAAATTTAACCCCAATGATGCCGATACGCACAACAACTTGGGCAATGTGCAACGTGAGTTGGACAAATTAGATAAAGCCATTATCAGCTATGAACGCGCTTTACAATTAAACCCAAATTTGCATCATGCACTAGCGCACTTGGTGCATCAAAAACAGCATGTGTGCGATTGGGCAGGCCTTGGATCTGAAAGTCTAGACAGTCAGATTACAGAGATTCGCCGCTTGGTGCGTGAGGAACCCAAGGCGCAAATTTCACCATTTGCGTTTTTGGCGCTGCCGGGCGCTACCACTGTCGAGCAAAAACAATGCGCTAGTAACTGGGCTAATAATCAGTTTGGCCATATGGTTAATGCAGCGAGCGAAAACAGTGCGCCTGCAAGCCGCTTAGATACTGACTTGCAGAGCATGTCAAATAAAAGTAAACCAAAAGAAAAAATCAGCATCGGTTATTTATCGGCTGATTTTAGGCTGCATCCGTTGGCATTTTTAATCACCGAACTCATTGAAAAACACGACAGAGCTCAGTTTAAAATTGTGGCCTACTCTTATGGCGCCGTTGACAACACGTCCACCAGAAAACGACTGGTAAAAGCGTTTGACCAATTTAACGATACTCGTCATTTGAATGATACCCAAGCCGCAGAAAAAATACGCCAAGACGACATAGATATTTTGGTGGATTTAACTGGTTTCACGCAAACCAGTCGCACTGGCATAGTTGCGCTTAAACCAGCGCCTATAAGCATTAATTGGTTGGGATATGCAGGTAGCATGGGTGAGCTTAAAAGTAAGTCTTTATTTGACTACATTTTTGTTGATAAAGTCATCGCGCCAAACCCCAGCGATTTTAGCGAGCAATTACTTTACCTGCCCTGCTATCAACCCAACGACAGCCAGCGCCCGATTTGCAAAAGCACGACAAAGATTGACAATAATCTGCCTGCAGATGCCTTTGTATTTTGCTGCTTTAACCAAACCTTTAAAATTACGGCAGAAGTTTTTGCATGCTGGATGCGCATATTGCAACAAGCGCCTAATAGCGTGTTATGGCTGTTAGATTGTAATACATGGGCGAAAAACAACTTGCAGACTGCTGCCAAAAACGCTGGCATTGCCTCTAATAGAATTGTTTTCGCGCCACGGATACCTATAGCCGAACATCTGGCGCGTCACGTGCATGCTGATTTATTTTTAGACACACTGCCCTACAACGCCCACACCACCGCTAGCGATGCACTTTTTATGGATGTGCCTGTGCTAACTTGTATGGGTGAAACAATGGCCAGCCGCGTGGCCGCAAGCTTGCTCACGCGGGCAGGATTACCAGAGCAGATTAGCAATACTCTACAAGAATACCAGCAGAAAGCAGTGTTTTTTGCTCAACAGCCAGAAAAGCTGAGCGAACTCAACATAGCGCAAAAAAAATCTGCGTTATTTGATGCCAACCAATTTGCGCGCGATGTGGAGCAGCAATATTTAAATACTTGGGCGAAGTTGGAAATAAGCGCTAAATTGCCATAAAAACGTGGCTTGTGCTAAAGTTTACCCCACTACGCTTAACGCAATACTAACCAATAGGACTTTAGATGGCCGCCATTGACATTACCCCCGTGCTTAAATTTATGACCGAGAAAGGCGGCTCAGACCTATTCTTTAGCACTGGCACGTCGATTCACATGGATGTGGAAGGCGAAACCATGCCTGTGAACGCGCAAAAAATGACACCTGGCATGATTAAAGAAATTGCCTACGCTATTATGAGCCCGGCACAAATTGAGGAATTTGAAAAAGAATTAGAATGCAATTTTGCCATTGGCCGCAAAGACATCGGTCGTTTTCGGGTCAATGTATTTAAACAGCGCGGCGAAGTTGGCTTGGTCATTCGCCATATTAAAACTGAAATCCCCAATTTTGAAACTTTAGGCTTACCGATGATTTTACGTGAGCTCATCATGAAAAAACGCGGCTTAGTGTTGGTGGTAGGCTCGACTGGCTCTGGTAAATCAACCACACTGGCATCGATGATTGATTATCGCAACGCCAATGAAACTGGTCATATTGTCACCATTGAAGACCCAATTGAGTTTGTCTATAACCACAAAAAATCTGTGGTAGACCAGCGTGAAGTAGGCATTGATACACACTCGTTCACCAGTGCACTTAAAAACGCCATGCGCCAAGCGCCCGACGTGATTTTAATTGGCGAAGTGCGCGATATGGACGGCATGCAACAAGCCTTAACTTACGCCGAAACGGGCCATTTATGCTTGGCCACCTTGCACGCAAACAATGCTAACCAAGCACTTGAGCGCATCATTTCGTTCTTCCCTACTGAGGCCAAACATGGCTTGCTACTTGGCGTTTCACTCAATTTGGTGGGTATTGTGTCGCAACGCTTGATTCCTGGCAAAATCCAGAAACGCGTGGCGGCGGTAGAAGTGCTGATTAACACGCCTTATGTGTCAGAGTTGATTCAAAAGCAAAAAATGGGTGAGCTAAAAGACACCATGGCCGACAACAACGATATTGGCATGAATACCTTCGACCAATCGCTATTTAAATTATTCGCTAATGGCAAAATTGATGAAGTGGAAGCGCTGGCCAATGCCGATTCTCGTAACGATTTATCCCTGAAAATTCGCTTTGCTGCCGAAGGCAATGCAGGTGGTTTCAGTGGCTAAGCTAAAAGACAGTTCGCTTAATTCACTCTTAATCTTTGTGATTTAAAGCCGACGTCAGCGCACCAGCAACGATTAGCACGCCGCCTATCCATTCGTTTAATGTCATCGCCTCGTGTGCTAAATAATACGAGGCAATTGCAGCCACCACTAGCTCAAACAAAAATAATACAGAGGCGCGAACCGCCGTCAGTTGTGTCACGCCGAATTGCACCAGCATAGTGGCCGCAATCAGTAACAATGCAATGATGATCATCACTAGCCAATGATTGAGGCTAAAAAAACTGGGCGTAACGAAGTTTTGGCCATAATAATTGACTAAAAAAGGTGCACATAGCGCCGCCACAACGACTACCCCCACCCACACCGCAAATGATTTTTGTAGCAAGTTTAACTGGCTGGATTTTCTGGTAATTACGTTGGTTAACGAGAAGCCAATGCCGGCTGATAAAGCCAACCATTCGGCGCTATTGCGCGGAATAGGCAAACGGCTTTCTACCTCGCTAAATGGCCCTGCCAGCATGATATAAGCACCAATCAGGGCGATAGTAATAGAGATAAAGCCAATCTTTGTAATTGGTTCTTGCAACCAAAAGCGTGCCAGCAGTAACGTCCACAACGGCGATAAATAAAATAGCAGCATCACCCGCATCACTTCGCCATCAATCACCGCCAGTACATAGCTCAGATTGGTCCAACCGGCGATGAGCCCAATCCAAACCACATTTTGTGGCTGCTTAAATAGCTCGCGCCAATGTCTGACCAGATATTTGGAGAAATAAGCACCCGCCAGCAGCGCGGCAATGCAATAGGTGTAAAAGCTGGAAGCTACGCCGGATACACCCGCCTCGGCCATTAAACGATAAGGGTACCAAATAATGCCCCAGCAAAAAGCACCAAACAGCAGGCCAAATATCGCTAACGCATTTTTATTGCTATTAATCAATGTGAATCCTAAATTATAATATTGGCTATGAACCCAAACTTGAACCTGCTACAACCCTACCCATTTCAGCGTCTGCGCGATTTATTTGCTGGCATTACACCCAATCCAGCGTTTAACAACATTAATCTTTCCATTGGCGAGCCTAAACATGCCACGCCACAGCTGATTAAAGATGCTCTAACCAATAATTTAGCAGGCTTGGCAACTTACCCAACAACACTTGGTAGTGTTGAGCTGCGTACCGCTATTTCCAATTGGATTGCGCGCCGATACAATATCGTAGCGCCAAATCCAGACAAAGCCATTTTACCAGTAACTGGCAGCCGCGAGGCGCTATTTGCGTTTGCGCAGGTGGTCATTGATAGCTCAAAAATCAAACCGATTGTGATTTCCCCCAACCCGTTTTACCAAATCTACGAAGGTGCAGCATTTTTAGCAGGTGCCGAACCCTACTTTTTAAATACCACGCCAGAAAATGGCCATGCCATGGATTTTGCCAGGGTGCCTACGGATATTTTAAGACGCACGCAATTGGTGTATGTGTGTAGCCCAGGCAATCCATCTGGCAAAGTGATGAGTTTAGCGCAATGGAAAACATTATTTGAACTCTCAAATAAATACGGTTTTGTGATTGCAGCGGATGAATGCTATTCAGAAATTTACTTTAACGAAGCCGACCCGCCATTAGGTGCCCTGCAAGCCGCGTCCCTATTGGGTCGTGGCCATGCCAATTTAATCATGTTTAGCTCGCTTTCTAAGCGGAGTAATGTACCAGGCATGCGCTCTGGCTTTGTGGCGGGCGACGAAAAGATTATTGAGAAATTTGCGCTATACCGCACCTATCATGGCTGTGCCATGAATCCTGCGGTGCAAGCTGCCAGCACAGCAGCATGGAACGACGATGCGCATGTGATGGAAAACCGCAGACTTTATGCACAAAAATTTAAAGTGGTCACACCGATGTTGGCAGAGGTGTTGGAGGTCGAAATGCCAGATGCCGCTTTCTATTTATGGGCCAAAACAAAACAAAATATAAGTCGTGCCATTCCTGACACAGAACTGGCCGTTAAGCTTTACCGCGACCTCAATATAACCGTGCTACCAGGCAGCTATCTAGCGCGCACTGCGCATGGCGCAAACCCAGGTGAAAACTTTATCCGCATGGCGCTGGTTGCTTCTTATGAGGAATGCTTAGAAGCAGCCAATCGCATTAAAAATTACTTATAATTTACTTTAACTTAATATTTTAAGTACTTGTTTTAATATATTTGTTATTTAATCTTACAGCAAGTGAACTCAAAGCAATCAGCGCTACCCCAATTACCACTAAGGCAATCGGCCAGCCCAGTGTATTGGCAAAATGTTTGGCAGTGTAATAGCCAATATATAGCAGCATCGCCAACGTACCGACACCCAACAGCGCGCGGCTGCGCACATGGGTGCTTAAAAATATCATGAGCGCCGATAAGCCCAGATAAAGCAGCTCAAGCGGCGTGTTTTCCACCGCCTCAAACACCGACCACATTAAAATCACACCGCCGATAAAATACCAAAACGGCGCAATTGCCATGTGTTTAGATTGCTGCAGCGCGTAAGCCACGCAAATCAGCGAAACGCCAATCACCATGCCAATCAGCTCACCTTCCCAGCCCCACACATCAAACACATTCGCCAGCAAAATACAGCCAAATAAAATAGCACTAAATGCCAGCACTGACAGGCGTTTCGCCCAAAATGTGGCGCTCTGCTGAATGAGCATATAGGCCGACATAAAGATGAGGCCATGGCGCGCATCGCCGCCTGATGAGTACTCTTGCAGCATCACCAAAATGCCCATCGGCTGCAAGATGGAAGACACAATAAACAAGGGCGTGGCTGCCTTGTCATAGCGTTTTACTGAGTATTTATTTGGCAAACAAACTAAGCCCATGATAAACGCCACCAAACCCACGCCCAGTGTCACAATCACGCGCGCGGCAGAACCAAAATCATCCCAATACATGCTAATGAATACGCCAATGCCGGCAAATACAAAAATGCCACCAATGTAGCCAAATAGCTTAGAAAGCACGCCAGCAGATGGCTTGTAAGCCAATGCTGGTGCGGCTTCCAGAGCATGCTTTATTTCATCTAAACTAATTTGATTGTGCTTTACCAAAGCAACAATATCTTGAATCGCTTCTTGTTTGGATGACATCAAAATCCCCCTATTTTTTCACGCTTATTTTTTATATCATCTGTTATTTTTTTACAACCCAGCCAATAAAACTTAGCTGGTCATAATAATAATTGTTTTGCTGCGTATTTATTTTATAACCCACGTTACCTTTTTTAAGCCGATAACCATGATTACGATAGCCACCGCCAAATAGACCGCCAATGAGGCCAGTGCCGCTGTAACCTTGGTTTTCTAGCATGTAACCATCTGGCGCCACCATAGCGGTGTCTATCGTCATATTTTTAGTTTCTTCTAGCAGAATTTCGGCGCCATCGCTAAACTTACTTTCATCAATGCTGATTTCGCGCATGACTTCAGTTTTGGCGTCATACGCCATCAGCTTTTTACTGTTGTAAGAATAGTTTTTATCGTCGGCTTTCTTGGTTTTAATCATCAACTGTTTATTTTTTACTTTAAAATTAACAATATAGTCTTGTTTATTTTGGCTAGTATAATCTTGCACACTAAATAACACCTCGTATTGGGGTGGCGTGCTATACATTTTAGGAATCACAGTTGCCACAAAAAACAGCACAATTAACAACACTGGCAAAGCCAAACCAATCAATAACACTAGGTTTTCTTTAATAAAATTTTTCACACACTCCCCTTTATAAACTGCTCAACTTTGGCCAATACTACGCTATTCAAATCGGCCTGCAAACAATCTAATTCTACGGTTTTATTTTCTATAGCATCATCCATGCCGCGCAGCCATGTCAGTTGACGCTTTGCCAGTTGGCGCGTGGCAAA